>NC_017385.1 GCF_000223375.1 Ketogulonicigenium vulgare WSH-001
CACCCTGCGTCTGGACGGCGCGCATCCGCCAGCCGCCTCGCACCACCAAAAGATCGTCGCGATTGATGACGCGCTTGCCTTTGCCGGCGGGATCGACATGACGATGCAGCGCTGGGACACGCCCGAACATCTGGACGATGACCCCCGCCGCACCACCCCGCGGGGAAGACCGCTGCCGCCGTGGCATGATGCGACCAGCGCCTTTGACGGCCCCGCCGCGCGCGCCATCGGCGATCTGGCCCGCGCCCGCTGGCTGGCCGCGACGGACGAGGCGCTGCCCCCCTGCCCTGCCCCGCATGATTGCTGGCCCAAGGATCTGGCCCCGACCTTTACCGATGTCAGCCTGGGCATCGCGCGCACCTTGCCCAAGATGGACGGCCAAGATCCCGTGCACGAGATCGAGGCCGCTTGGCTTGCCATGATCGCCAGCGCCAAGCGCATGATCTATGCCGAGAGCCAGTATTTCGCCTCGCGCAAGATCGCCCATGCCATCGCCCTGCGCCTGACTGAGGATGACCCGCCCGAGATCGTCATCGTCACGCCGCATTCCGCCGACGGCTGGCTAGAGCCGATCGCCATGGACACCGCCCGCGCCAAGCTGATCGAGGCGCTGGCGCGCGTCGACCACAAAAAGCGCCTGCGCCTTTATCATCCGGTGACGGCGGCCGAGGCGCCGATCTATGTCCATGCCAAGGTCACGGTGGTGGATGACGATCTGCTGCGGGTGGGCTCGTCGAATTTTAACAACCGCTCGATGCGGCTGGATACCGAATGCGATGTGATCCTGTCGCACCCGCGCGCTGCCGATCTGCGGGCAACGCTGCTGGCCGAGCATCTGGGCACGACACCCGAAGTGGTCACATCGACGCTCGCCGAGACCGGATCGCTGATCGCCACGGTCGAGGCTTTGCGCGGGCCCGGTCGCTCGCTGGTGCCCTATGTCTTGCCCGAGCTGTCCAGTCTGGCCGAATGGCTGGCCGAGAATGAAATCCTGGACCCCAACGGCCCCGACGAGATTTTTGAAAGCCTGTCCAAACGTGGACTGTATAAAGGCTGGCAGCATCTGCTGCGGGGAAGATTTCGGCGCGCGCCGCGCTGATATTTACTAAATAACTGATAAAAAACAATTTTTTCAATGCATATCGCGCGATGCGCAAATTTAAGGGGGCAGTGGATATCACCACCGCCCCCTTTTTATGACGCCTAAAACCTTCCCCGCGGGGAAGATTGCTATTCCAGATCGCTCAGCAGCTTGGTCAGCGCCAGCTCCAGCTTGCGCCGGTCAAGGGCCGAGAAATCACAGTCCAGCTTGATCTCGAGCCGCCCATTGGCGGCGGTGCAGCGGGCCTGCCCCATATGGGACGGCACCTGAAATGTGGTCTTGGCGCGGCGGCTGACGGGCGCGGCAACGCCGCCGGTCGTTGCCCGCACCGGCGCGTCGCTGGCCTCGTCGCTGGGCGCGGGTTGGCCATCGGTGATCTGGCGCAGCAGGTTCAACTCATCCGCGACCGAGCGGTTCGGCATGGCGCGCAGCACGGTGCGGATCTGGTGCGCCACCTCGGGCCGCTCATCCAGCAAGGTCGAAAGTTTCAACCCCAGCGCGCGCGGGATATGCGGCGCGAACTGCAGATCCAGCCCCAGCACATCCATGATGCGGATGAATTGGCGGATATAGCTGCGCTTTTGATAGCCCGCCGATTGGAACAGCTCGGCGACCACACGGTCGGGGTCGGATTGTTTGGTGCCGGGATCGGCCGCGTAATCCAGCGCCAAGCGCGCCATTTCCGCGAAAGAGATGTCTTTGCGCACCAGATTTTCATCGACCATGCGGCGATAAAGATGTTCCAGATCTTCCCCGCGGGGAAGGATTCCGGCGGGAATGCGGCCCCATTTTTCCGCATCTCCGGACTCTTTCAGCAGCGCGCGATAGGCGCTGAGGCGGCGCAGACCCTGGATGAGTTCGTATTTCCCGTCTTCGCGCTGCTCGACACGAATGGCGTTCGACAGGCCAATCGCCTGGATCGAGGCGGTGAGTTCCGCCAGTTCCAGATCATCGCCAAGGCGGCGGTCACGCACCAGCTTATAGGTTTCAATCTGATCCAGCGGGATCAGATCAACCATCAGCCCCAATTGCTTCATCCGCACATGTTCGGCGGCCAGCGCATCATTTTCGGCGCGGATCTCGGCCTCGATGGCGCTGCGTTCGCGCAAAGCACCGGCGTTTTCTGAAATGGCGGTCGCCATGGGCGAGCGGCGCTGTTCGGTTTTCTCTGGCTCAATCTTCCCCGCGGGGAAGATTTCATCATCCTCGTCCGGCAAGGTGATATCAAAGATGCGGCGCTTTTTCATTCTTCCACCTCCATTTTATCCCAGGCGTTCAGGAAGCATTCCTTGAATTCATCATAGCCCCGGTCGAACGAGGCCCGCGCGCGACGCCAAGTTTCCCGCGTCATGGTACGATAATCAATCTCGTAAACCGAGGACAGGAACCGGCCCGATTGTTCGACCGCGCGGGTCATTTCAATCGGCTCTTTGGCAACCGTATCACCAAATACTTTACGAAACGCCTCTAGCATCGCGCGGTGCAGCTCGTTTCCGGGCTCGTATCGCGTCATCAAAAAGCGGATATCGAGGAAGGTTTTCGGCAGGCGCATCTTCCCCGCGGGGAAGGTTCCGGCAAAACCTGCGGACAAATCCGCCAACGCCTCGGCCAGCTGCCCGATAAAAGAGGTGGTCGAGTCGTATTCCCAATAGCCGGGGCCCGACGGGATATAGAGGACATCGGCGGCAAAGACCGCGTTCATCGACTGGTAACCAATCGCGGGCGGGCAGTCGAAGATGATCAGGTCATAGCTGTCGCGCGGCACCGCATCCAAATAACGCGAGACGGCGGCGAAAAACGACCAGTCCGGGTTCAGGTGACGGTACTGGGCGCTGGCGAATTCGACAAAGGCCGCATTGGCGCAGGAGGGCACGATATCAATCGTCGGCCAAGCGGTGGTCTTGATGAAATCGGTGACGCGCAGCTCGCCAAGGCCCAGATCGCGCACGGCGGCGGGCAGGCGGCGCTGGGGCAGGGCGGTGCCACTTTCGGCGGCGCGTGGCGCGGCGTTCATGCGGTCCGTCTCGCGCACGAGGTCGCGGGCGATGATGCCCCAGACGGTGAATTCCTCAGAGACATCATGCAGGCCCATCGAATGGGTCAGCGTCGCCTGCGGGTCAAAGTCGACAACCAGCACGCGATAGCCGTCCAGTGCCGCAGCATGGGCCATATGCAGCGCGACGGTCGATTTGCCCGCGCCGCCTTTAAAGTTCGAGATCGCCACCCGGATCGCGCGCTTGCCGGCGGGGCGGGGCGGCATCAGGGAATGACGGTTGATCTTGATCTTGCGCCGCAGCTCGTTGATCTCGTTCAAGCTGAACCAGCGCTGGCGGCCGTCGTCCTCGACTTCCCCGCCGGGAAGGTCGGGGTCCTGGGCGAGGCGACCGCGAAAGGTCGACTGGTTGATCTTAAAGATCAGCTCGGACACTTCCCAACTGGAAAAGCGCCGCAGCTGCTTTTCATGCTCGGGTGAGAAGGTTTGCTTGCGGATGAAGCTTTGCATCTTCAGCGATTGCGCCTGAAGAGCGGCGAGGTCCTCGTGGGTATACATGCCTGTTCCGTTTTCAAAACGTAAATTACTGCCAACTCCGGAATACGACGGATTTGCATAAACGGCAAAAGGTAAGTTAGACTAAAGTAAGAAAAGCGCGAAAAGCGCGGCTTTGACCTGATCTACGCGTTGAAAACAAAGCGAATCGCCCCGCCTGGGGTGATTCACCCCGATCTTCCCCGCGGGGAAGGTTTCAGCGCAAAGCGGCAGGGCGGGGCGATCATCTTTGAGGGGACAAAATTAGGCCCCTTCAAAGTGATAAGGTGACAAATCCGCGCCTTTGGGGTGACAGCCTATATGTCCCCCATAACCAGATTAACCAGATTCTTTTCATACTTTTGAAGGCCAGAGGGCGATCCCGGGCCGGGGGTGAGGAAAGGGGATTGACAGAATCGTGTTGGCGGACGCAAATCAGGACAGATCAGCGAATAGCGTTGGATGATCGGGAAAAGGCGGCGGGCGAAACGCCATTGCGGGAATTTATCGCAATAGCGTTGGATGCCAACGCCTCTCGGCAGGCCAATGCTGGATGCGGGCAATGATCCGACACAGATCGGGCAAGAACGCGACGGGATGAACCCGGAGCAGAGGCAGATGTCCGGCCGCAGGGCAGGGCGACGAGGGCAGAGGAACGGTTGATGCAATCTATGCAGATCCGCAAGCTGGTGGGGCGCGGCAGTGCCACGCGCAAATATGACCTGCTGACGGTCTTGGGCACCTATGCCTTGTCGCAAGATCGCAGCTTGCAGCGGCAGGTGCTGCGGCTGATCTGTCTGCTGACGGCGCGGTATAATTGGCAAAGTGATCAACTGTCGGTGGGGCAGGCCGAGATTGCGCGGCTGTGGTCGGTTGACCCGCGCACGGTCAAACGCGAGATGGCGGCCTTTCGCGATATGGGGTGGTTGGTCGAAAAGCGGCCGGCGGCGCGGGGGCGGGTGACGCTTTACGGGCTGGGCATGGCGCGGATCATCACGGATACGCGCGGCACCTGGGAAAAGGTCGGGCCCGATCTGGTGGCCCGGATGGATGATAACCTGCCCGAGGTGCCGGGCGCGGACAGCGGTTATGTCATGGGAGGCGGCGCACAAGGGGCCGAGGTCATTCCCTTTCCGCAATCCCTGCCGGACGAGCCGGCGGCGCAGCTCTGGGCGGATATGGCGCGGCAGCTTCATGCCGAGAATGCGGGTACCTATCAGGCCTGGTTCGCCGCGCTGCGACCCGCAGAGCAGCCGGGATATTTGGTGCTGCATGCGCCTGGCGGGTATCATGCCACCTATATCCGCACCCATTTGATGGCGCGGCTCGAGGCGGCGCTGGCGCGGGTTGCCCCCGGATTGGGCGTTATGATCGCGGGGTAATCACATGGATGTGCGCGGGCGCGGTGCCTCTGGTCATTGGGCGCGGCAAGGATTAGCGGCGATCCATTCCAGTTGAGAGGCACGTCATGCCACGGCGCACCCATGATCATACAACATTCGAGGCGATTGCAGCGGCGGCGGGCGTCAGCCTGAGCAGTGTCGACCGGGTGCTGAACGAGCGGGGATCGGTCTCGGAGAAAACGCGGCAAAAGGTTTTGGCCGCTGCGCGCGAGATGGGCATCAACCGCAATCTGCCCGAGGCGTGGCACCGCGTGCAGCATGTCGATATTATCCTGCCGCGCAATCAGGCGATGCATTGGCAGGTGCTGGATCAGACCTTTCAGGCCCTTGGCGTGAATGTGCCGCGTTGGCTGAGCCTGCATCGCCAGCGCTTGCCGCAAAATGATTTCAAGGCTCTGCGCGATGCGTTACTGGCGCCGCCGCATCAGCGCGCCGGTCTGATCATCGCTGCCGATGCGGCCGAAGATATCGCCCCTGCATTGCGCGAGGTGATGGCGCGGGGCGAAAAGCTGGTCACGCTGACAACAGAAGTGCCGGGGCTGCCCGCGCATGGCTTTAGCGGCATCAACAATATCACATCGGGGCGCACCGCGGGTTATCTGATGCGCCGGCTGGGCAGTCTGACCGATCCGGGCGCAAAGGTGCTGATCATGCAGGGCAATGCCCGGCGGCTGGAGCATTTTCAGCGTGTCGAGGGGTTTCGCGCCGGATTGGGCGATATCGCGCGCCAAATTTTCATGCATGTCGATGAAACCGAGGCGGGCGCGGCCGAGCGGGCCTTGCGCCGCGTGCTGGCGGACGGGGAACGCATCAGCGGCCTCTATTGCACCGGCACCTATTCCGAAGAGCTGGGCCCGCTGATGGCGGCCATGGGCGGCGCACGTCCCATCTGGATCACCCATGATAAAACCCCCGCCCATGAGGCGCTTATGCAGCGGGGATTATTGGATTTTGTGTTGGATCAGGATTCTGCGGCGCAGGCGGCTTGGGCACTGGCGCTGATGATCACGATGCTGAGTGGCGAGCCTTGGACCGGTGCGCCGCAACTGGCCCCCGAGCTGCGGCTGTTTTGCTGCGAAAACCTGTCAAACTGATGTGAAACCCATCATGATTTCACATCAAAAAGCGCGATTTTGACGAAAACCCGTCAATTCCGCTGCTGCTGATGTCGCGATATCTCGGTTAAGCGGGCAGGGCAGTGAGCCGCCGCGCTTTCCCTGTTTGACAGGGCAAGCATGGAGCGACCACCGCCTTGAGCCAGCCAAACGAGCCAAAGACATGGATATAAAAACCACTCCTTTTGATATGCGGCTGTCGCGCCGCAGCCTGCTCCAGCGCGCGGCCTTTGCCTCGGTGATCGCCTTTGGCGCCTCTGTGGCGGGGACGGCCGTCTTTGCGCAGGGCGCGACCGCGCTGAACTTTGTCACGCTGTCGCAGGTGCTGACGATGCGTGATGCGCTGGACCCCGAGATCGGCGCCCGCGCGTTGGACAATCTGACCGCCGATGATGCGGATTTTCCGGCCAAGGCGCAGGCTTTGGCCGATGCCATCGCCGCAGAGGGCTTTGACGATATGGATGCCTTTGGCACCTTTATCGCCGGGCACGAAGATCTGCGCGAGACCGCGATGAAGATCATCTCGGCCTGGTATCTGGGCTACACCGGCACGATGAGCGGCAATTCATTCAATGATACCGCCCGTTTCGTCACCTATCGCGGCGCGCTGATGTACGAGCCCACGATGGCTGAGACGGTGATCCCGACCTATTCGCGGGGCGCGCCGAACTATTGGGCCGAAGCGCCTGCATCAGTCGCTCGCGACTGACATTTCACCAGAATATACAGCTAGCGAAGGCAAGCAACATGGCAGATTTTGATGCCGACGTGATCGTCATCGGTTCGGGCGCGGTGGGAAGCAACGCCGCCTATGAACTGGCAAAACAGGGCCTTTCGGTCATCTTGATGGAGGCAGGCCCGCGTCTGCCGCGCTGGAAGATCCTGCAGAACTTTCGCGCCTCGCCCCGCAAGGGCAACCATAACGACCCCTATCCGAACCTGCCCTATGCGTCGAATTCCTTTACCGACGGCTATTTGGAAAACACCGGATCGTTCGATCTGCGCCCCGGTATGCTGCGCCTTTTGGGCGGCACCACCTGGCACTGGGCGGCGGCGACCTGGCGTTTCACGCCCGAGGATATGAAGCTGAATTCGCTGTACGGCGTCGGGCGCGACTGGCCGATCGGCTATGACGAGCTGGAGCCGTTTTACGGTCTGGCCGAGGTCGAGCTGGGCGTGGCCGGATCGGACACGCAGGACCAAAGCGGGCAGGGCCGTGATCTGGCCTATCCGCCGCGCTCGACCCCCTATCCCGCCCCGCCCGAGGCGGATACCTATTATTTCGCGCGCCTGCGCGATCGGATCGGGGCCGAGGGTTACAACTTTGTGCACGAGCCGAACGCCCGCCCGACGGTGACCTATGACGGTCGCCCCGCCTGCACCGGCAATAACAACTGTATGCCGGTTTGCCCGATTGGCGCGATGTATTCGGGCAATATGACCGCGCAAAAGGCCGAGGATGAGGGTGTTCAGATCATCACCGAGGCGACCGCCTATAACCTTGAAAAAGGCGAAGGCGGCAAGATCGTGGCCGTCCACTATAAGACGCCGGATGCCGAGAGCCATCGCCTGACCGCGAAATATTTCATGGTTGCGGCGAACGGGTTCGAGACGCCGAAGCTTTTGATGATTTCGGACGTGGCGAATTCTTCGGATCAGGTGGGACGTAACCTGATGGACCACTCGGGGATGGGTCTGCAATTCCTGGCGGACGAAGCGCTATGGCCGGGCCGTGGCCCCGTGCAGCAGGGCGGTATCTTTAACTGGCGCGAGGGCGAATTCCGCCGCGAGCATTCGGCCATCAAACATGCCTTGTCGAATAACGTGCCGAACAAGATGATCGCCGAGCGTTTGCTGGCGCAGGGCATCGTCGGTACCGAGCTGGACGAGAAAATCCGCGATATGTCGGCCCGGTTTGTCGATGTCTCGACCGTGTTCGAAATGCTGCCGCACCCCGAGAACCGGCTGCAGCCGCATGCGACGCGCAAGGATGCCTTGGGCATTCCGACGCTGTCGATCAACTACGACATCGACGATTACGTCAAAGCTGCCGTGCCGGTTGTCAAAGAGGATTACGCCAATTTCGTCCGCATCATGGGCGGAGAAGTGATCGAGGATGACACCGGCTTCCAGAACCGCGACCACATCATGGGCACGGTGATCATGGGCGATGATCCGGCGACCTCGGTCGTGAACGGCGAATGCCGCACATGGGATCACGACAATCTGTTCCTGGCGACCACCGGTGTCATTCCCGCATCCGGCCTGATCAACCCGACGCTGACCGCGGTCGCGCTGGCGATCCGTTCGGCGCAGATCATCGCGAAGGAGATCTGAGCATGACCCATCGTTTTATGACGACCCTGGCGGTGTCCATGCTGCTGGCAGCGCCTGCACTCGCGCAGGACGCCGATCAATTGGCGCATGGCCGTTCGCTGGTCGAGACGAACAACTGCACGGGCTGCCACACGCAGAACCTGGGTGGTCAGTTCTTTGGCGGCTGGTATGTGCCCAATATCTCGTCGGACGAGGCCTCGGGCGTGGGAAGCTGGACGGCGGACGAGCTGGTGGCCTATCTGCGCGATGGCACGTCGGCCAAGGGGCAGGCGGCCGGGTCGATGGCCGGCGTTGTCGGCAGCATCACGCGCCATATGCCCGACGCGGATCTGCAAGCGATTGCAGCCTATCTGAAATCCAGTGATCCGGTGGTCAGCTTTGAGCGCACCACCGAGGCCGCCGCGCCCGGCAGCTTTGTGGATGCGAAGCCCGCAAGCCTCGCCTCGCTTGATCCGGTGCAATCCACCGATCCGGCGGCGCATGTCGATCTGTCGGTCACTGATGGCGCGACCCTTTACATTTCGGCCTGTGCGACTTGCCACATGCCAAACGGCGAGGGGATCGAGGGGCAGTTCTATCCGGCGCTGACGGGGAACACGACCACGGGCACCTATGTGCCGAACAATCTGGTGCAGGTGATCCTTTACGGCGTTACCCGCGACAGCAATCGCGGGATGCCGGTGCATATGCCCGCCTTTGGCAATGATCTGAGCGATGAACAGATTGCTGCCGTGGCGAATTATGTGTTCGACCGCTTTGGCAATGACGATCTGAGCGTTTCGGGCGACGACGTGGCACTGCTGCGCGCGCGCCAGAACCTGCCGGGTCAGCAGTAAGAACGAAAAAGCCCCCGGCAACGGGGGCTTTTTTATTGCCTTAGCGGTTCTGCAGCGCCGTGATCCATGGGTGCTGCGGGTGGAAGCGGTCCAGCCAAAGGGTCAGATCCGCCGTCTCGGCCCGGGTCAGGCGCGGCAGGGCGGTTTGGAAATCCGTATTGTCCTTGTCGCGCGCATATTTCGCCTTGAACAGCAGCGCCAGATGCGGCGCGAGATAGCGGATGCCGCAGGGGGTTTGCCGGATCGCGTCGGTGCGCGGCATCGTCAGAGCGGGGTCGCGTTTATAGATCCACAGATCGGGTGTGCCGCGATCCACCATCATATCGACACGCCACAGGCCCGTATTCATATCCGCGCCCCATTGCTGCCAGATATCGGCTGGCAGCGGCGCGGACAGCGGCAGATAGGCAAGGGTGCCGTCATGTGCGGTGAAAAAGGACAGATCCTTTAGGGCTTGGCGACAGGGCTGTTCGTGATCCGCAAGAACGGCGAATTCCAGATCCTCATGCGCGCGGGTTTGCGCGCCGTGCCACAGATCCAGCGCCCAGCCACCGACGACATACCAATCACCGGTAAAGCACGCGAGGCGCTTGGCCAATTGATCGGGCGTCCATGCGTCCCAAGCGTCTTGTGGCAATGGTTGCAAGGCAGACACCCTATCTGTTGAATATCGCCCTGAATACCGCCTTCACCCCCTCCCACACCAAGCCAAGGACGCCCGCCAGCAGGGCAAAGTTGGTGATCAGCATCAGCCAGCCCAGCACCGTCATCGTATGCAGCGCGCCGCCAAAGTCGTGGCCCATGATCAGGCAGGGGCTCACGCCGCCTTCGTGCAGGACACAGCCGTTCACCGTGGCGATAAGGCCCGCGAGGGTGACGGAGATGATCGGCAGCACGCCGATCAGGGTCAAGGCCAGATACCAGCGGATGTAATAGCGCGTGCCCATGGCTTGCCCCTTTTTGCCGCAGGCTAGCGGCTGCGGTGGGGCAGGGGAAGGGGCGGATGCGGGCTGCCACCGTCTGATCGCCCCAGCGCTGCGAACGAGCGGCGCGGGGGCTGTGCGGCACTTGTGGTGGCGGCAGTGGTGATCTGCCGCCACCGGTGAGCGCCATGATTAAACTCAGCCATTAACCCACGTCATTGACGGGGGTTATCAGCCGTTACTCGGCTGGCGTGACGCGCAGCATCTGGCCGTCTTCGGCGTCGATCAGCAGATAGATCGCGCCATCCGCGCCGACATCCACATCGCGGATACGGCCTTCACCTGCGAAATAGCGCGCCTCGCCGGTCACTGCGGTGCCGTCCAGCGTCAGGCGCACCAGGCTTTGACCGGCAAGCGAGCCGATCAGCAGCGAGTTCTGCCAGTCGGGGAACAGGTCACCCTCGTAGAACACCATATTCGAGGTAGCGATGGACGGGTCCCAGAAATAGAGCGGTTGCTCCATGCCCTCTTGCGCGGTGATGCCGGTGTTGATCGCCTCGCCGCTGTAGTTGATGCCATAGGTGATGACGGGCCAGCCATAGTTCAGACCGGCTTCGGGGCGGTTCAGCTCGTCGCCGCCGCGGGGGCCGTGTTCGATTGTCCACAGCTCGCCATCTGGGCCGATGGTCGCGCCTTGCAGGTTGCGGTGGCCATAGGACCAGATCTCGGGCAGGCCGCCTTCAATCGCCGGATTGCCGTCAGCGGCGCCGCCCTCGGGGGTGATGCGGATGACTTTGCCGAGGTGCGTGGTGACATCCTGCGACAGCTCGCGCGGCTCGGGCAGCGAGCGCTCGCCCGTGGTGACGAACAGCGCGCCATCAGGCGCAAACACAAGGCGCGAGCCGAAGTGCAGCGTCGATTCCCATGCGGGCTGCTGTTGGAAAATCACCTCGACATCCGAAAGGGCGGTGTTGTCCTCGGACAGGATGCCGGTGCCGACGGCGGTCGCATTGGTCTCGCCGCCGCGCGGCTCGGCAAAGCTGAACCAGATGCGGCGGGTGCTGTCGAAATCATCGGCGACGGTGACATCCAAAAGGCCGCCTTGGCCGCGGCTGTCGACCTCGGGGATGCCGGTGATCGGCTCGGACAGGGTGCCATCCGCGCCCACGTGGCGCAGGCGGCCGGGGCGTTCGGTGACCAGCCAGCTGCCGTCGGGCAGTTGGTCCATGCCCCATGGGTTCACGAGGCCACCCGCGAAGACGTCTTTGCTGAGCGCGATGTCATCGGCGATGACGGGGGCGCGGGTCTGCCCCTCGAACGCGGGGGATTGGTTCGGGTCGTTCGGGGGGGCTTCGTTGAAATCTTGTGCTGAGGCAGCGCCCGCAAATGCGAGGGCGAGAGCAGAGGTGGCAAGGGCCTTGCGCAGGTTACGCTGTGACATAGGTCTTTGTCCTTTATTGCTTTTTTGCAGTGGTGGACAAAGTGTCGCAGCTTTTTGCCGCCTGCGGGGGTAACTTACGCGTGACCTGCGGGATTGGGCGGCAAAGCGGCGCGGCGCATCCGCGAGCGGATCACGCCCAAGACGGTGAACACCAGCCAGGCCGATTGGGTCACCAATGCGCCGAGGTTAAAGCTCCAGATCAGCGAGGTCAGGATCGCGATGGCACCCAAGATATTCAGCCCCGCATAGGCATTATCCTCGAGTTTCAGCTTGCCCAGTTGCAGCATCGCATAGGCAGACAGATAGAAAACGGCGCCCAAAAGGCCGATAAAATCAGGCATTCCCATGCCCAGCATCCTGCGTGGTGGCGCGACGATTGCGCGGGTGGCCCCGCAGCGGTGGCAGCCGTGCGGGGAATGAATGCGAAAGAGGGCAGGGCGCGGTAAAAGTCTATTTCCACGAATATCTACGGGCATGACGAAATATCATGCGGGACGTTGACTCTGGCCCTGCGCGCGCGCAATTTCGCGCAAAAATCAAGGATGAGACAGCATGAGCCGCATGAAGGTGCCGCCAATCGCCGCGCTGGTGGCGTTTCAAACCGTGGCGCGCTGTGGGTCGATTTCCAGCGCGGCCGGAATGATGGGGCTGACCCAAAGCGGCGTCAGTCGCCAGATCGCGCGGCTGGAGGATTTCGTCGGCGCGGCGCTGTTTGACCGCACGGCATCGGGCGTGGTGCTGAATGCATTCGGGCAGGATTACGCGCTGCAGGTGGGCCGCGTGATGGATGCGCTGGGAACGCTAGAGGATACGGTGCAGGGCGCGCGCGACCGCAGCCAAGTCGTGCTGGCCTGTTCGCAGGGCGTCGCGGATCTGTGGGTTTTGCCGCGCTTGCAGCAGTTGCGCCATGACCTGCCGTGGCTGGTGCTGAAGCTGCGGGTGGATGAAAACATCGCCCTGCTGCGGCCCGACGAATATGATCTGGCCTTGTATCACAGGCCAGCGCGTATGGCGGATTTCGTGATGGAGCCTTTGGGCCCCGAGCGGATGGTGCCGGTGATGGCGCCCGGGCAGCCCCCCTTGATCCAGCAGGCCGCGCCGCTGCTGCTGACGATGGAGGAGAGTTTCAAGGAATGGACCGACTGGGGCAATTGGCTTTACAGCGCGGGGGTCGAGCTGCCGGCAGGCGCGATGCGGTGGAAGATGGGCAGCTACCGTCTGGCCATCGAGGCGGCGCGTCAGGGCATCGGTGTTGCGATGGGCTGGACATGGGTGGTGCAGGATCTGCTGGACGCGGGCGCGCTGGTCGAGGCGCATCCTCATCACCTGGAGGGGCCGGGTCATTACTATCTTTTGCGCTCGGCGCAGCGGCACCAGCGCAGCAGTGCGAAAAAGCTAGCCGACTGGATTCAGGCCAAAAATCGGGTGCTGGATCGGCCCGCCGAAACCACAGTCACAGGGGTATGACAGAAAGTCATTTGTCCACTGTGGACATCTGTATACCCTGATTGGCCGTAACGGCACGCCAGATGCCACAATCAGGGTGGACGTCGCGCAAGCGGCTGGAAAGGAAATTATGACCAATTCTAATAATCTGTTGATCGGACGCCGTGGTCTGCTGGCGGGCGCCGCTGGCCTGTCGGCTTTGTCGCTGTTGCCCAGCCGTTTGCGCGCGCAAGAGACGCCCCGTTCGGGTGGCGTTCTGCGCATGGGCATCGGCGGCGGCTCGACCACCGATGATTTTGACATTCGTAAACTGAACGACTGGGTGCCGGTGAACCAGGCCTATATGGTGATGAACGGCCTGGTCGAGATTGACGCCGACAATATCGCCCAGCCCGAGCTGTTTGAAAGCTGGGAAGCGGCCGAGGGCGCTGCCGAATGGATTTTCAACGTCCGTCAGGGCGTGACCTTCCACAACGGCAAGGTGCTGAGCGCCGATGACGTGATCTATTCGCTGAACCTGCACCGCGGGGATAGCACCTCGGCGGCGCGCTCTATCGCCTCGCCGATTACCGGGCTGGAGAAGCTGTCGGATTTCCAGATCAAGATCACGCTGGCCAGCGGCAATGCCGATCTGCCCTATATGCTGTCGGATTATCATTTTCTGGTCGTGCCCGAGGGCTTCGACGATTGGTCGAACCCGATCGGCACCGGCGCGTTCAAGCTGGAAAGCATCGAGCCGGGCGTGCGCGGCCGCTTTACCCGCAATGTGGATTATTGGAAGCCGAACACCGCCCATGTCGATGCGGTCGAGGTGATCGTCATCAACGATATTTCGGCGCGCACCAATGCGCTGATGTCGGGGCAGGTCCATGCGATCAACAGCCTTGATTTCAAAACGGTCAACCTGCTGGGCCGCAATCCGAACTTGAATATCATCCGCTCGTCGGGCGGGCAGCATTTCACCTTCTTGATGGACACACGGATCGCGCCTTTTGCCGATGTGAATGTGCGCCGCGCGATCAAATATGGCATCGACCGCGAGCAGCTGCTGCAGACCGCGCTGCTGGGCTTTGGCCAATTGGGCAATGACCATCCGATCCCGCGCACGGATCGTTTCTATAACAGCGAGCTGCCGCAGCGCGCCTTTGATCCCGATCAGGCCAAATTCTACCTGCGCGAAGCGGGGATGGAGAGCCTGTCCCTGACGCTGCAAACCTCGGACGCGGCTTTCCCCGGTGCGGTGGATGCGGCGGCGATTTACCGGACCTCGGCGGCGGGCGCGGGCATCGACGTGAATATCCAGCGCGAGCCGGCCGACGGCTATTGGGACAATGTCTGGATGAAGGCGCCGTTCAGCATGGGCTATTGGGGGGGTCGCCCGACCGCCGACCAGATGCTGACAATCGCCTATTCCTCGGCCTCGGCGCAAAATGACAGCCATTGGGCGAATGAGCGGTTCGACAGCCTGCTGGTCGAGGCGCGTGCGCTGCTGGACGAAGACAAGCGCCGCGAGATTTACTGGGAGCTGCAGCAGATCGTCTCGGATGATGGCGGTGTGATGATCCCGATGTTTGGCGACTACCTTGATGGGGTGAACAAAGCGGTCAAGGGCGTGACCCCGCATCCGATGTTCAACCTGATGGGGGCGCGCATGGCCGAAAAGGTCTGGCTGGACGCATAATGATTTTGATGATTTTACAGCGGCTGGGACTGGGGGTTTTGACCCTGGTCCTGGTCTCGGTGCTGGTTTTTGCCGGCACCGAAATTCTGCCGGGCGATGTGGCGGCGGCGATCCTGGGGCAGAATGCGACGCCTGAAAGCCTTGCGGCGCTGCGCGCCGATCTAGGGCTGAACGCGGGGCCGTTTGTGCGCTATTTCGCCTGGGCGGGTAGCGTGTTGCAGGGGGATCTGGGGCAATCGCTGGCGAACCGTCAGCCGGTTGCGGACCTGCTGTGGCCACGGTTCTGGAACACGATGGCGCTGGCAGCCTATGCTGCGGTGATCGCGGTGCCTTTGGCGGTCGGCCTTGGGATTCTCAGCGCCGCATGGCGCGGATCGCTGTTTGATCGGGCGGCGAATGTGATCGCGCTGGCGACCGTGTCGCTGCCGGAATATTTCCTGGGCCTTTTGCTGATCCTGTTCCTGTCGGTGCAATTTGGCCTGCTGCCGAGCCTTGCCGATACCTATGCCGGTATGGGATTCCCCGCATGGCTGCGGGCGACCACCTTGCCGATGCTGGTGCTGGTTCTGGTGACGGTGGCGCAGATCATGCGCATGACGCGCACCACCGTGCTGGCCGTGATGGATCAACCCTATATCGAGACCGCCTTCCTGAAGGGTCTGAAAAACGGCCGCGTCGTGCTGCGCCATGCCGCCCCGAATGCGATTGCGCCCATCGTGAACGTGGTCGCGTTCAATATGGCCTATCTGATCGCGGGCGTCGTGCTGGTCGAGGCGATTTTCAACTATAACGGCCTTGGCCGGTTCATGGTGGATGCGGTGTCAAAACGCGATCTGCCGATGGTGCAGGCCGCGGCGATGGTGTTTGCCGCCGTTTATGTCGTGCTGAATATGATCGCGGATATTGCGGCTATCGCGCTGAACCCGCGTTTGCGCCATCCGCGTGTGAAAGGGTAAAGCGATGAAGAAGCTGACCTTTTCAGCCGTGCTTGGCATGGCCATCGTGGCGATTGCCGCATTCGGGTTCCTGTTCGGGCCGATGCTTGCGCCTTACGGTCTCGAGCAGGTCGTGGGGATGCCTTACGACGTGCCATCGGCTGCGCATCCGTTCGGGCTGGACCAGAACGGGCGGGATATGCTGTCGCGTCTGCTGCATGGCGCGCGGATGTCGATTGGCGTGTCGCTGTCGGCGGTTGTGATCTCGTTCTGCATCGGTGTGCCGCTGGGGTTCCTTGCTGCATTGCGGGGCGGCTGGCCCGATATTTTGGGCGCGCGTCTGGTGGATGTGGTGATGTCGATCCCGGTGCTGATCTCGGCGCTGGTGGTCCTGCAGGCCTTGGGCGCGAGCCTGCCGGTGCTGATCGGGACGATTGCGCTGCTGGACAGTACGCGGGTGTTTCGTTTGGCCCGCGTTGTGGCGCAGGGCGTCGTGGTGATGGATTACACCGAAGTGGCCCGCCTGCGCGGCGAAAGCACATGGTGGCTGCTGCGGCGCGAGATCCTGCCCAATGCCTTGCCGCCCTTGATGGCCGAATTTGGCATGCGGTTTTGCTTTACCTTCCTGTTCGTGGCGGGCCTGTCCTACCTCGGCCTCGGTGTGCAGCCTCCGTTTGCCGATTGGGGCGGGATGGTGCGCGATAACCAGCAGGGCGTGCTCTACGGCCTTTATGCGCCGCTGTTCCCCGCCGGTGCGATTGCGCTGGTGACGATCGGGGTCAATCTGGTGGTGGACTGGGCGCTGGCCGGTCGCACCACCGTGCAGGGGGATAATCGATGAGCGCGCATATTCTGGACATCCGCGATCTGACGGTCGAGGCGCCAAATGGCGCGGTGCTGCTGCATGGCGTGTCGCTGGATCTGGCCCCCGGCGAAGTTCTGGGGCTGATTGGCGAATCCGGTGCGGGCAAATCGACCATCGGTTTGGCTGCGATGGGTTACGGGCGCGGCGGTTGCCGCATCACCGGCGGCCAGATCAATCTGGTCGGCACCGAGATGCGCGGCGCGACCCGCAAAACGCGCGAAGCGTTGCGCGGGGCACGTATCGCCTATGTCGCGCAAAGCGCGGCGGCGGCGTTCAACCCCGCCATGCGGCTGGAACAGCAGATTTTGGAAGTGCCGCTGCTGCACGGGTTGATGGACAAATCAGCCGCGCGCGCCTGGATGATCGAGCTGTTCACCGCGCTGCAACTGCCCTCGCCGGAAACGTTTGGCGACCGCTATCCGCATCAGGTCTCGGGCGGGCAATTGCAGCGCGCGATGATCGCGATGGCGATGGCCGGCAAGCCCGATGTGATCGTGCTGGACGAGCCGACCACGGCGCTGGATGTGACGACGCAGATCGAGGTGCTGGCGCTGCTGCGCGAGGTGATCCGTCGCTATGGCACCGCCGCGCTGTATATCACGCATGATCTGGCGGTGATCGCGCAAGTGGCCGACCGCTTGATGGTGCTGCGCCACGGGCGCGAGGTGGAAACCGGCGCCACGGCGCAGATCCTGGCCGCGCCGCAGGCGGATTATACCCGCCAATTGGTGGCCGAGCGTCAGGGGCGGTTCACCCGCAGTGCGGGCCATCAGATCGGCGCGGACGTGCTGGCGATCAGCAATGTATCCGCCTCTTACGGATCGACGCCGGTGCTGCATGATGTGTCGCTGACACTGGGGCGGGGCGAGACGCTGGCCGTCGTGGGCGAAAGCGGCTCGGGCAAATCGACCTTGGCGCGGCTGATCGTCGGGCTGCTCACCCCCACATCCGGCGATGTGCGCCTCAAAGGGCGGGCGCTGCCTGCAACCTTCCAAGCGCGCAGCAAGGATGATCTGCGGCGCATCCAGTTGATTTACCAACTGCCCGATGTGGCGCTGAACCCGCGTCAGACGGTGGCCGAGGCCATCGGGCGGCCGCTGACCTTGCTGCGCGGTCTGAAAGGCGCGGCGAAGGCGGCCGAGGTCGCACGGCTGCTGGATCTGATCGGTCTGCCGCGTGATTTCGCGGATCGTCTGCCAAGCGCGCTGTCGGGCGGGCAAAAGCAGCGGGTCTGTATCGCGCGGGCGCTGGCGGCGGAGCCAGAGCTGGTGATCTGTGACGAGGTAACCTCGGCGCTCGATCCCTTGGTGGCCGAGGAAATCCTGACCCTCTTGCGCAAGCTGCAGGACGAGCTGGGCGTGACCTATCTGTTCATCACGCATGATCTGTCGGTGGTCGAACGTTTGGCCGATCGCGTCATGGTCATGCAGCACGGCCGTGTGGTCGAGGTGGGCGAGACCGCGGCGCTGTTTGCCACCCCGCAGGCCGCCTATACGCGCAAGCTTTTGGATGCCGTGCCGCAACTGCGCACGGATTGGCTGGATGAGGTCATGGCCAAGCGCCAGCCGTAATTCACTGCAAATAAAGAATTGGTACGTGAAATGACAATCGAGACGATTGAGCATATTTGGATCCCGCTGGCGGATGGCACGCGGCTGGCGGCACGGATTTTCCTGCCTGCGGGCGCGCGCAGCAAAGCCGTTCCGGCGATTTTGGAATATATCCCCTATCGCAAGCGCGACGGCACGCGCGGGCGCGATGCGCCGATGCACGGCTATTTCGCGCAGAACGGCTATGCGGCTGTGCGCGTCGATATGCGCGGTGCAGGCGATTCAGATGGCCATATGGCCGATGAATATCTGCTGCAGGAACAAGATGATGCGCTGGAAGTGATCGCATGGATCGCGGCGCAGGACTGGTGCGACGGCAATGTCGGCATGATGGGGAAAAGCTGGTCGGGCTTTAACTGTTTGCAGGTCGCTGCGCGCCGCCCGCCGGCATTGAAAGCGATCCTGACCGCCTATTCCACCGATGACCGTTTCCGCGATGACATCCATTATATGGGTGGCAATCTGCTGAATGATAACCTGTGGTGGGGCTCGATCATGCTGGCCTATCAGGCGCGGCCGCTGGACCCGGAAACGGCGGGCGCGGGCTGGCGCGATGCTTGGCTGAAACGGATCGAAGACATGCCGTTCTTCCCCGCGATCTGGGCGCAGCATCAGCGCTATGATGACTACTGGAAACATGGCTCGGTGCAGGAAGACTGGTCGGCCATTCAGGTTCCGGTGATGGTGATCGGCGGTTGGGCCGACAGCTACACGAATTCGGTGCCGCGCCTTTTGGCCAATTTGCAGGTGCCCAGCCGTGGCATCATCGGGCCTTGGGGCCATATCTATCCGCATGACGGCGTGCCCGGACCGGCGATCGGTTTCCTGCAAGAGGCGGTGCGCTGGTGGGATCACTGGCTGAAAGGCGCAGATACCGGCGTCATGGACGAGCCGCAGTTGCGTGCCTTTATCAATGATGCGGTGGTGCCTGTGGGCACGCGCACGGACCAGCCCGGCAAATGGGTCGGCGAGGCAGCGTGGCCCAGCGATCAGATTGCGGACAAGCTGTTGCATCTGGGGGCGGGTGGCCGTTTGACGGAAACTGCGGGCGTTGCCGCGCAGCTGCCGGTGAAATCGCCGCAGGATCATGGCCGCGCGGCGGGCGAGTGGATGGGCACCGGCTGCGTTGGCGAGATGCCGACCGATCAGCGTCTGGACGATGGCGGGTCGCTGAATTTCGACACGGATGTGCTGGAGGATGCGGTCGAGATCCTCGGCGCGCCTGTGGTCCGGCTGAAGCTGTCAGCGGATGCGCCGGTGGCGCAGATTGTGGTGCGACTGTCGGATGTGCTGCCCTCGGGCGAGGTGCTGCGGGTGTCCTATCAGGTGCTGAACCTGACGCACCGCGATAGCCACGAGAACCCGCAGGCGCTGGTGCCGGGGCAGGATTATATGGTGCCGGTCACGCTGTCGGCCTGCGGGCATCGTTTCGCGCCGGGGCATAAGATCCGGGTGTCGATCGGCACCGCCTATTGGCCGATGATCTGGCCTGCGCCCTATGCGGCGACGGTGACGGTGGATACGGGTGGCTCGGCGATCAGCCTGCCGGTGCGGATGGGCGGCGATGGCGCGGTTGCGTTCGATGCGCCCGCGCATGGGCCTGCGGTGCCGATAACCCAAGTTGACCCGGGCATGACCGCGCGCTCGTTCAGCTTTGACGCGATCACCGGCCTTGCCACCTATGTGACCGAGGGGCGCGGCGGCCTCTTTGGCGAGGGCGTGGTGCGCTTTGACGAGATCGGCACCACCATCGCCCATAACCTGCGGCGCGAGCTGACCATTGATCCGCGCGATCCGCTATCGGCGCGCTATGTGCTGCGGCAAAGCTATGATCTGGGGCGTGAAGGCTGGCAAACGCGCAGCGAGATCACCACCGAGATGACCTGCGATCTGGAAAATTTCTATATCGCGGGCGCATTGGTGGCGTTCGAGAATGGCACCGAGGTTGCGCGGCGCACATGGCACGAGACCATCGCCCGCGATCTGATGTAAGGCAAAAGGCGGCTCCAAGGGCCGCCTTTTTCATAACCCCTCGAGGTTAGGCGTCAGGTCGATACTGGCCCCTTTGCCGTGGAAGGTGGCGTGTTCGGCCCCCTCAAGATGCAGCAGCAAAAAGGCGAGGGTGACGACAGGTTGCCATTCCATCGCGCCCGCGACGACCTCGGGCGCATAGGTGCCCGCCGTTGACAGCAGGTTCATCGTGCCGATGACGCGGCCATCGGCGATGGCGGGGATGTTCATATTGGCGCTAAAGCCGAGATCTTCGATCTTTTGCCAATCGAAAAAGGCAGCGGCGAATTCGGCGACGGTATTCGACACGAAAGGCCGCTGGCCGAGGATCACCGTGTCATAATAGACGTTGCGGTCGACGCGTTTGAAATTGCCGGTGCCGTAAGCCTCGGGATTTTCAGAAAAAACGCGGCGCGTGCGCATGTTCGGCAGATCGTAGACCGAGGCCGTCGTCAGGCCCGAAGGCGCAATGGCCGTGACGCCCGCGCGCGCATAGTCAAAGACGCGCGCGGCGGCATCTTCGCCAGCGGCTAATTGCAGCGCATGAGAGAGGTCGGGTTTCATCGCTTTGTCCTAATAAGGGGCGCCCGCGCGGATCGCATCGCGCAGCGCAAGTTCGTCATCGGTGACCACCGGCACGGCGCCGATCAATTGGCGGGTATAATCGGCCTGCGGATTGGTGAAAATCTGCTCGACCGTACCGCTTTCGACCATGCGGCCACGTTGGAACACGCTGACAGTGGTGGAAATCGCGCGCACCACGGCAAGGTCATGGGTGATGAACAGATAGGTCAGGCCGCGCTCGCGCCGCAGATTGTCGAGCAGCCGCAGCACGCGCGCCTGCACCAGCACATCAAGGGCCGAGGTCGGCTCGTCCAGCACGATCAGGTCAGGCTCGCAGGCCAGCGCCCGGGCAATGGCGACGCGCTGCCGCTGTCCACCCGACAGGCCGCGCGGCGAACGCGTGGCGAATTCCGCGCCAAGGCCGACTTCCTCAAGCAGATCGGCGACGCGTTTGTCGCGCCCTGCGCGTGGGCCGATGTCATGCACATCCAGCGGCAGGCGCACCGAGGCGCCAATGCTGAGGCGCGGGTTCAGCGCCGAGAGCGGGTTTTGCTGCACCAATTGGATCGCGCGGCGCTGGGATTTGATGCGATGTTCCGGCAAGGTCTGATTGTTAAAGACAATCTCGCCAGTCGTTTTTTGCATCAGGCCGAGGATCAGGTTCGCGAGCGTGGTCTTGCCCGATCCGCTTTCGCCGACGATGGCATGGCAGCCGCCGCGCGTGAATTTTTGCGCAACATTTTGCAGCGCATGGACGGGGCCAGAGGCGGTTTCAAAGCTTTTGCCAAGGCCGATGGTCTCTAGGATGATATCGTTCATATCAGGCCTCCAATGGCTCGGCGCAGCCGGGATGCTGGATCAGCGGCTGCTCAAATGCGGGGCTGCGTTCGGGCAGATCGGGCAGGCCGCCGCCGGAAATCTTTGGAATCGCAGACAAAAGCGCCTGCGTATAGGCGTGCTGCGGCTGACCAAAGATCTGGTCGTTGCGGCCATGTTCGACCATATTGCCGCGATAGATCACGTAGACACGGTCCGAAAACTCGCGCACGACGCCAAGGTTATGCGAGATCAGCATGACGGCGGTGCCGCGGCTGGCGGCCAAATCCCCCATCAGTTTCAGCGTCTGCGCCTGCACGGTCACATCGAGGGCGGTGCCCGGCTCGTCCGCGATCAGCAAGGACGGCTGATTGATCAGGGCCATGGCGATCATCACGCGCTGGTTCATGCCGCCCGAGAGCTGGAATGAATAGCTGTCGAGGGCGCGGGTCGGATCGGGGATCTGCACTTCCGCGAGCGCGGCCTCGGCCTTTGCATCGGCGGCCGCATCGGTGATTTTGGGGTCTTTGGTGCGGATCACATCGCGAAAGATGCCGCGGATTTTAAAGGTCGGGTTCAGGGCCGAGGTCGGGTCCTGAAAGATCATGGCGACGCGATTGCCGCGCCGGGCGGCGATCTGGGCGCCGCCTTGGACCGCCTCGATCCCGTCAAAGCGGATCGAGCCGCTGGCATGGGTGTCGCGGCTTTCTTGCAAAAGCCCCATGACAAGGCGGGCGGTGACCGATTTGCCCGAGCCGCTTTCGCCCACAAGGGCGACCTTTTCGCCGGGGCGGACATGCATGGAAATGCCGTGCAGCACCTGGGCCGCGCGTTTGCGGGGGCCAAAGGCGACGCGCAGGTCGCGGATGGTCAGAACGGGATCTTGCATTGGATTATTTCCCCGCATCAAAGGCTTCGCGCAGGCCATCGCCCAGCAGGTTGAACCCCAGCACCACGATCAAAATGGCGATGCCCGGAAACAGCGACAGCCACCAGCTATCGGGCATGTATTTCGCGCCATCGGCCACCATGGCACCAAGGTCGGGGGTCGGGGGCTGCACGCCCAGGCCCAGGAACGACAGCGAGGCCGCCATCAGGATCACAAAGCCCACATCGATGGTCATTTTGGTGATGATCGTCGGCAGGCAGTTGGGCAGAATTTCGCGAAACAGGATATGGAAGGTCGAGGCGCCGATCGTCTCGGCGGCGAGGACATAGCCTTCTTGGGCTTCGGCGCGGGTGACCGAATAGATCAGGCGCGCATACCATGTCCACCACAGCGCGGTGATGGCGATCATGCCGTTCAGCAGCGTCGGCTCCATAAAGCCCATGATGGCCATGGCAAAGACAAGCGGCGGGACGGCGAGGAAAATATCCGTCAGGCGCATCAGCAGATATTCCGTCCAGCCGCCTTTATAGCCCGCCAAAAGGCCGACGGCGATCCCGACGGGAACCGAGGTCACCAGCACCACCGCCGCCATGATCAGGGCGAGGCGAAAGCCGAAGATGATCCGTGTCACCTGATCGCGGCCCATCGGATCGGTACCCGCCCAATGCGCGGCGCTGGGGGCCTGGTTCATCGCGGCGAAATCGCCAATCGGGCCGACATGGGTCGGATAGGGGGTGATGATATTCGCAAGCGCCGCCAGCGCCACGATCACCACGACGATGATCAGGCCGATGACCGACATCGGGCTGGCAAAGAAGGCCGTCCAGCCGGGCGAGCGGGTGATATTGGAAAGCTGCATAAGATCAGGCCCTTCGCGGCGATAGGCGGATGCGCGGGTTCACAAGGGTCACCAGCAGATCGACAAGGATGTTCATAATCAAGAAGGCGGCGGCGATGATCAGCACGGTGCCGACAATGGCATCTAGATCTTTGCGCAAGATCACCTCGACGCCGTAGCGCGACAGGCCGGGCCAGCCGAAGACCTTTTCGACCAGAAATGCGTTCCCCAAGAGGGCCGCGAATTCAAGGCCGAGGATGGTCAGTGTCGGGATAAAGGCCGGACGAAAGGCATAGCGCCATGCGATGCGACCCGGTTTCACGCCATAGGCGCGCACCATTTCGGTATAGGGGCGCTGATAGGTCTCGATCATATTCGAGCGTGTCAGCCGCGCGCATTGGCCGATCCCCGACAGGGCCAGCGCCAGTGCGGGCAGCACCATATGATAGAGTGCGTTCAAAAAGGCGCGCGGATCACCGGCGATCCAGGTGTCGATCAGCATAAAGCCGGTGACGACCGCAGGCCGCATAGATGTCGCGATCTGTCCCTCCAGCGGAAAGACCGGCCAGATATAGCCCAGCGACAGTTGCAGCACGACGCCCCAGACAAAGGCGGGGGTGCAAATCGCAATCAGCGACAGAATGCGGCCCGCATTATCGGGCCATTTGCCCTGATAGCGTGCGGAAATCACCCCCAGCGGCAGGCCCAGCAGCACCATCAGCAGGGCCGAGATGAGGATTAGCTCGAGCGTTGGCGGCAGGAATTGCGCGATATCGGTGGTGACGGGGCGGTTGGTATAGAGGGAATGCCCAAGGTCGCCCTGCGCCACGGATTTCACGTATTCGATATATTGCATCGGCAGCGGGTCGTTCAGATGGCGCGCTTCGCGCATCGCCTCGACCTGTGCGGCGGTGGCATTGGGGCCAAGGGCGATGCGGGCGGGATCGCCCGGCATGATACGCGCGATGGAAAAGATCACGATCGACACGCCCAACAGCGCGACGAGGGCCGAGACCAGTCTGGAGATATAAGCGTTCTGCATCAGGGGCCTCTAGGTCAGGAGAATGCGGTTGCCGACGCTGACCGGCCCTTGGAACAGGCCGAAACGGTCGATTTCATCTTCGGGGGGCGGCTCGCAACTGCCGACACGGCTGGGCACCCAGCCAAGCTGCCGCTTGAGCCCCGCCAGATGTTCCGCCAGTTTAAAGGGCGCGCTGACCGCGTCGATCACCGGCACGCCGAGGATCTGCTGCGCTTCCTCGTGAAAGCCGAATTCGCAGGTGCAGCCCAGCAAGATCGCCTCGGCGCCATCCTCGTCAATGGCGCGGCGGCCCTGTTCGATAATGGCGCGGGCGGTGGCATTTGGATCTTTTTGCAGGCTCTCGACCCCGATTTGCAGATCGCGCATCGAGGCAAGGCGGTGCGCCGCGCCATATTCGCGGATGCGGTCGGTCATCTGGTCGATGCATTTGCGGCGGGTCACCAGCACGGAAAAGCGGTTCGCCACGGTCGTGGCCAGTTGCACGGCCGCCAGCATCGGTCCGATGACATGGGTGCGGCCCGAGACCTCGCGCGCCTCTTTCACGGCGGGGTCATAGAAACAGCCGACGACCATTGCGTCAAAGTCGCGCTGCCCCGCATCGCGGGCAAGGCCGACGATGGCGGGATAGGTCAGCGCCTCGTAGGCGCGGTATTCGACATGGGTCAGGCGACCCGCGAGCGAGAGCGAGACAACCTCGACCTCGGTATCTTTGGCTTTGATGGCGGAAAGTACGTCGGCGATGGGCTGATCATAGGCCTCCCAACCGACGGTATTCACCCATAAGATGCGCGCGCCCATGACTTTACCTTTGACTTGTGGGGAATGGCGGCCCCGAGGGTGGGGCCGCCACAGGTGTCACTGCTCGTCGGCGACCGAGATGTTGTTCCAGTTCATGTTATACATCTCGATCCGGCGGGTATCGTCGTTCAGCATATCGGGCACGTCGATGCTGTTCCTTGCGACATAGACGCCCACCGATTCATAGGCGAAAATCGAGGGTGCAAGGTCGATCAGCAGCGTGTTCAACTGGCTATAGATCTCGACACGCTTGTCTTCGTCGGTTTCCAGACGGGCGGCATCCAAAAGGGCGTCGACGTCGTCGTTCTTCAGATGCTCGGCCGACATCCAGGTGGGTGCAACTGACGAGTGATACATCGCATAAAGCAGCGAGTCCGTATCGGGCGAGTTCGCCGAGACGCCGATTTCAGCGGCATGCGGCGCGGTTTCGGCGTTCGAGACTTGCTCGGTCAGCAGGGCCCAAGGCGTCTTGCTGACGTTCACGCGGAAGCCCAGTTGCGAGAAGGTGGCCTGCATCAGCATGGCGACACGCTCGCGGGCGGGAACCTCGGCAACCCAAGCGATATCAAGGGGATATTGCGCGGGATCGTATTGGCACAGGGCCAGTTCCTCGCGGGCGCGGTCCATATCCTGTGCCATCACCGGCGCGTCAGGGTTGTAGCCGGCCAGCGCGCTGGGGATCGGGCCGCGCATCGGGCGGCCTTGGGAAAACTCGCCATTGATCTGCAAAATGCGCAGGGTGTTCTCGTAATCGAACGCATAGCTGAGGGCGCGGCGGCAATGCACGTCATCCAGCGGCGCGCGCTGTGTGTTCAGCTTGATGTAATCGCCGGTCGAGCCGCCTTGCGAGATCAGGTGCAGGTTCGGATCATTCGCCAGCGCGGCGATGACTTCGGGCGGCAGGAATTCGTCCGAGATATCGTGTTCGCCGCGTGCCAGCAGCGCGCGCATGGTCGAAGCCTCGATCCCGTAACGATAACGCACGGTATCGGCGGCGTTTTCGATAAAGCCGCCGAAGTAATCGTCGAATTTCGCGAGCACGGTTTCGGTCTGCGGGTTCTGGCTGGTGACCATATAGGCGCCCGAGCCGGCGTCATGGCCGTTCAGGAAGGCCGCGCCGTAATCGCCCATCTCGCCGTAGGTGCCATCGGCGAGGTTGGCCAGCACCAGTTGGCTGTCGACGATGTGCAGACGCACAAGGTTCGACAGGAAGGGTGCGAAAGGCGCGGTCAGGGTAAAGCGGACGGTATGGGGGTCAACCGCCTCGACCGTTTCGACCTGACCTGCGAACATCGACGACAGGCCCTGGCCCATATCCATGAAGCGGTTGAACGAGAAAACGATATCATCCGCCGTCAGCGGATTGCCCGAGTGGAAGGTCACATCGTCGCGCAGCGTAAAGGTATAGACCGCGCCATCGATCGCCCATTCGCTGGCCAGATGCGGCACGACGCCCGGGCCGTCGGCACGCGGGAAGACCAGCGTGTCATAGATGTTCACCGCCAGCACCGTATCGGTCAGGTCATTGCCGAGGTGGGGGTCGATCTCGCCAATGGGGCTGTCAGCGACGCGCAGGACGCGTTCGGCGGCGGCGGGGGCGGCAAGGGCTGCGGCAGAGCTCAGTGCCAGCGCGGATGCCATCATCAGATGCTTGATTGTCATGGTAAATCCTGTTGCGTGATTTGTTATTATTCGGGTGCCGCCGCAGGGAATATCCTGCGGCAGGCGTTGTTTCAGCTGCGGCGATAGGTATCGCGCGGCAGTTTCGAGAGCACTTCGGGGCCGTCCTCGTGCAGGATCACGATCTCTTCGAGGCGGATGCCAAAGCGGTCTGTCAGGTAGATCCCCGGCTCGATGGAAAAGACCATGCCAGCCTCGAGGGTCGTGTCGGAGGTCTCGGTAATAAAGGGCGCTTCGTGCCCCTCAAGACCCATGCCGTGACCAGTGCGGTGGACGAAATATTCGCCGTAACCCGCGTCGGTGATGACTTGGCGTGCGGCCTGATCGACCACTTTGGCGGCAACGCCGGGGCGCGCGGCGGCGAGGGCGGCTTGCACCGCTGCCTCGACCACGGCATGGACCTTGTCGTAATCGGGGGCGGGGGTGCCGATCACAGCCATGCGCGTGATATCCGAGGAGAAATCGCCCTTCCTTGCGCCGATGTCGATGACGATGGCATCGCCCTGGGTCAGCGGCCGATCCGAGGTGGAATGATGCGGATAGGCGCCGTTTTCATTGCCGCCGATGATGGTGAACAGCGGCGATGCGCCGTGTTTGGCAAAGACGTCTTTGACCACCTGCGCCAGATCGCTTTCGCGCATTCCGGGGGTCAGGGCGGCAAAGGCGGCTTCCATCGCCTCATCCGCGATGGCGGAGTTCATGCGCAACTCCTCCATCTCGGCGGCGTCTTTCACAAGGCGCAAGGCCCCCACGGTTTCTGCGGCAAAGGCGTGTTTGGCCTGCGGCAGTGCATCCAGCAGCAGCAGGGCGAAATCGGCGCGCATCGCCTCGTCCACGGCGGCCTTGCGGGTCGTCGAGGCGTTCAGCGCGGCGATCGCCTGATCCAGCGCGGCCTGCGGTCCAGTGGCGTCGGACCATGTCCACATCGGCAGATCGCAGCGCGCGCGGGCATCCGCCGCGTTCAGGGCGGGCATCAAAAAGCCCGCGCCCGTGGCGGTGACCAGCAGCAGGCAGGGCCGCTCGTCCGGGTGGGGGTGAAAGCCCAGCACCCAATGCATATTCGGGCCGGGGCCGAGTGCGACAAGGTCAGCCCCCGTGTCCGTCATTTTGGCGCGCAGCGCGCTCAGGCGGGTTTCAATCGACATGTCAGATCCTTAGCCTTGATAGCCATAAATCTCGCGCGCATGGTCCGCGCTGATCAGGCCGTTTTTGATATCCAATGCGACGGCGGCGGGGTCGCGGTCTTTGGGATTGCCATAGCCGCCGCCATTGCCGGTGATGACGCGAATGACGTCATCGGGACTGGTCGGCAGTTCGGAAATGAAGGCCTGCCGATAGGGCGTCTCGCCCACTTTGCGCACCTCGATAATATTGCCAGATCCGTCCGCGCCGCCCTGACTGCCCCAGGCGGGGTATTTCGAGCGGGTGTAATTCGCGGTCAGATAGCCGTTTTGCGCGCGCACGCGGTAATCCATGACGATGCCGCGCCCGCCGGTGAATTCGCCCTCGCCGCCCGGGGCAAGGTTCAGGGCCATTTGATCGACCCAGACGCCGTTCCTCGCCTCGTTGATCTCGGCCGGACAGTTATAGGTCTCGCCGTGGAAGCCCGAGAAGATGGCGGAATTGCCGTCCGCGCGCTTCCTCGCGCCCCAGCCGCCGATTTGCGGCTCGATAATGGTATATTGGCGGCCGGTATCGGGATGGGTGCCGCCGATGAACGTGCCGCAGATCGACGAGAAATGCCCCGACGAGAGCTGTTCGGGCATATGCGGCGCAAGGCAGCGCCACAGCAGATCATAGAGACGGACCTCGACCTCGTAATAAAAGCCGATGGCGGCGGGCTCGACCGCATCGGCGATGGTGCCGGGGGTGGTCAGCAGGCGGATCGGGCGGAACGAGCCCTCATTCGCGGGCGACCAGGGGTCGGTCAGGTTCTTGAACAACATCTGCGCCGCGATCATCACGCCATCGCGCACGGCATTCGTCGGACCTGCAACCTGCGCGGGGTTGTCGCGCAAGTCGACCTCGAACACGTCATCCGTGATGGTGATCGTGCATTTATAGACCGAGCCGTCGTCTTGATCCTCGGCAAAGCTGAACGTGCCTTTTGGCAGCGCGGCCAAGGCCTTGCGGCTGACCTGTTCGCCGTAATCCATGAAATTCGACATGGCAGTGCGGAAGGCATCCGCGCCATATTTGCGGGCGATATCCTCGAGCCTGCGGGCACCGACGCGCGCCGATGCAATGGCGGCCCAGACGTCGCCCTCCAGCACATCAGGCATCCGGCTGTTCACCTTGATGATCTTGAACACCGGCGCGATGGGAGTGCCCTGATCGATGATCTTGATTGCCGGAAGGCGCAGGCCCTCGTGGAAAATCTCGGTCGCGTCCCCCGAGAGCGAGCCGGGAGCCTTGCCGCCAAGGTCCGAGTTATGCGCGATATTTGCCGTCCATGCGATGACCTGACCATCCGCAAACACCGGCATGGCGACGATGATATCGTTCAGATGGGTGACGCCGCCGTAATAGGGGTCATTGGTGGCAAAGATATCGCCTGGACGGATCGGATCGTCGCCATTCTCGGCGATGATGACCTTGACCGCCTTGTCCAGCACGCCAACAAAGGACGGGATGCCCGCGCCCGAACAGGCGATCTCGCCCCGCGCGTCCAGAATGCCGGTGCCCATGTCCAGCACTTCGTAAATGATCGAGGACATCGCCGTCTTGCGAAAAGCAGCGAACATCTCATCGGCGGCGGCCTGCAGCGAGTTCTGGATGATTTCCTGCGTGATAGGATCGACTGACATTTGCGGCCCCTTAAAGTGCGATGTGGAGATTGCCAAAGCCATCGACCGAGACCTGATTGCCCGGATGGATGACGATGGTGGTGCCGGGATCTTCGATCACGGCGGGGCCGGTGAATTCCATGCCGGGGCGCAGCAGGGTGCCATCATAGATGGTGGCCCTGTGAATGCCGCCTTCGGCATAATCGACGTCGCGGCTGGATTTCACGGCGACTGTAGCATCGGGCGCGCCCAAGGGCGCGGCCTGCATGCTGAGCTTGCCGACCTCGGCGGTGGCGACAAGGTGCAGGCCGACCATCTCGACCGGGGCTTTCAGGCGATAGGTATATTCGCGCTCATAGGCCTCTTGGAAATCGGCGCTGATGCGGGCGATATCGGCAGCGGTGACGGGGCCGCTCAACGGGACCTCGACCGTATGTTCCTGATTTTGATAGCGGAACTTGCCAAAGCGCTGCAGCTTTACCTTGTCCGCGCTGACGCCCTCGGCGCTGAATTGCGCGCGGGCCTGATCCTCGGCGGCGGTGAAGGCGGTCTCGAGCGTGGCCGCGGCACCATCGTTCAGATCCGAGAGATGCGTCACGAAATAATCGCGGCGCAGGTCGGACATCATCATGCCCCAGGCCGAAAACACCGAGGCGCCGGTTGGGATGACGACCTTTTTCACGCCAAGCTCGGCGCCCAAAGCCGCCGCATGCATCGCGCCGCCGCCGCCAAAGGCGACAAGGGTGAAATCACGCGGGTCGTGGCCCCGGTTCAGCGACACCAGTTTCAGCGCATTGACCATATTGTTGTTGGCGATGCGGATAATGCCGCGCGCGACATCGTCGGGGGTCAGCGCCAGTTTGTCCGCAAGCTTTTGCAGCGCGGCCTCAGTCGCGGCCATATCGGCGGTGACTTCGCCGCCGACAAAGTAATCTTTGTTAATGCGGCCAAGCCAGAGGTTTGCATCCGTGGTCGTTGCATTTTGGCCGCCGCGCCCATAGGCGGCAGGGCCGGGCATGGCCCCTGCGGATTGCGGGCCGACATGCAGCTTGCTGAATTCATCGACCCAAGCGATCGAGCCGCCGCCGTTGCCGATCTCGACCAGGTCGACCACCGGCACCATGATCGGATAGCCGGAGGAGCGCTGGTCACGCTCGATCCAATAATCGGTCATGATGCGCACTTGACCGTCCTCGATCAGGCTGCATTTCGCGGTGGTGCCGCCGATATCGAGGGCGAGGACGTTCGGCTCGCCAATCAAACGGCCCAGTTCCGCCGCGCCCCAAAAACCCGAGGCCGGGCCGGATTCAACCATGGTGATCGGAATACGGGCGGTGGCGTCCAGACTGTCGACGCCGCAATTGGACTGCATGATATAGGGCGGGGATTTCAGCCCCATCGACATGAGGCCGGATTCCAGTTTGCGCAGATACCGCTCGGCGGCGGGCTGTACATAGGCCGAGAGCACAGCGGTATTGGTGCGTTCATATTCGCGCCATTCGCGGGCGATCTGATGGGCCGCGACCGATGCAACTTCCGGCCATATGCGGCGCAGCTCGGCCAACGCCGCTTCCTCATGGGCGGGGTTGGCATAGGCGTGCAGGAAGGAAATCGCGACGGCCTCGACCCCTTCGGCTTTGAAATCCGCGACGATACCGGCGAGCGGGCTCAGGTCGAGCGGGTCTACCTCCTCGCCCTTATAGGACATGCGGCCTTCCAGCTCGCGCCGCAGATAGCGCGGCACGAAGGGGGCGGGTTTTTCATAGGCGAGGTTGAAGAAATCGGGGCGGTTGCCGCGCGCGATCTCTAGGCTGTCGCGGAAACCGCGCGTGGTGATCAGGCCGACCTTGACGCCCTTGCGCTCGGTCAAAGCGTTGATGACGACGGTGGTGCCATGCGCCATGAAATCGACATCCGAGGGTTGGATGCCGGCCTTTGCCAGCACCGCCAGCACGCCCTGTTCAAAATTGGGCGGCGTGGTGTCGGATTTCGCCGTCGTGATCTTTGTGCTGCCATCGGGCAGGGTCTCGAACGCGACGAGGTCGGTGAACGTTCCGCCGACGTCAGTGGCAACACGCAAAGTCATGCGCTAATTTCCTTTGTCGTTTCAACTGCTTGGGCGTCGTCAAAGACATCCATTGTGCAGGTATGCAAAAAGGTGGTGGGGCTGCTTGTGTGGTTCCACGTCGAATGCACATCGCCCGAGCTGAAGTGGATCGTATCGCCGGGGTGCAGGACATGGGGGGTGCCGCCCACCTCGACCGTCAGGGCGCCAGCGATAATATAGAAAAGTTCCTCGCCCTCGTGCCGGATGGGGGCATGGCGCTGGCCGGGGTCCTCGTGACAGATGACGGAGCGCAGCACGCTGCCGGGAAAATGGCCGGTCAGCCGTTCATAACGCGCGACATTGGGGGCGATGCCATAGGTCTGGCGCGCGCCCGCGCGTGTCAGTTGTTGCGGCGCGGGCGGGGTGTCGATGAATTGCAAGGGCGAGAGGCCGAGCACTTTCGATATCGCATGCAGCGACGACAGCGAGGGCGCCGTCAGGCCCCGTTCGACTTGCGAGATAAAGCCGGTGGTCAGCCCCGCTTGATCCGCCACAACCCGCTGTGTGATCCCCAGCGCGATACGCCTTGCACGCAGCGCATCGCCCACCGATGTGGGGGCGACAGCCATTGGTGCAATTGTGCGTCTGGTCGCGGGCCGGGGCATAGCATCCTCGAATCGAAGGGCGTTTGTTTAGCGTAGCTAAACTTTGACCACAGACAATATTTTAGTTTGTATACTCCATGTGTGCGTGACCTGCGCGGAAATTTCTGCTTAAATTCGATGCAGGAAGGGCGATTTGTCCGGGTCGGGATCAGGCATCGCGGCCAGCAACATGCGGGTATAGTCATGCTGCGGCGCGTCCAGCACCAAGCTGGCTGGGCCGTGTTCGACGATCTCGCCATGATAGATGACTGCAACCTCGTCGCACATGTACCGCACGACGGCGAGGTCGTGGCTGATGAACAGATAGGTCAGGCCAAGGCGGTCCTGCAGACCCTGCAGAAGGTTCAGGATATCCGCCTGCACCGAGACATCAAGCGCGGATGTCGGCTCGTCCAAGATCAGGAATTCCGGCTCGCAGGCGAGTGCGCGGGCAATGCCGATGCGCTGACGCTGGCCGCCGGAAAACTCATGCGGAAAGCGATACAGGTGTTCGGGGCCAAGGCCGACCTGCACCAGCAGTTCCAGCACGCGGGCGGTGCGCTGGCTGGCGGTCATCGGGAAGCGGGCTTTGTGGATGATCAGCGGCTCGGCAATGATGTCATGCACGCTCATGCGCTGGTTCAGCGAGGCATAGGGGTCCTGGAACACGATTTGCAGGCGGGCGCGCAGGGCCCGCATCTCGGCTGCGGAAATCGCATGGATATCGGTGCCCGCATAGGTGATCTGGCCCGCCGTCAGCGTATCGAGCCGCAAGATGCAGCGCGCCAGCGTCGATTTGCCCGAGCCGCTTTCGCCGACAAGGCCAAGGCTGCTGCCCTTGCGTACGGAAAGGCTGACGTCTTTGAGGGCCGTGAAGCTGCCGAATTGCTTGGTGACATGGGTGATTTCAAGGGTCATCAGAAGTCCACTCCGGCAAGGCCGCGCAAACCGCCGCGCGGGGTGTCGGCGGTCGGGATCGCGCCCATCAGCGCGCGGGTATAGGCATGTTCGGGCTGTTTCAGCACCTGCGCGACGGGGCCCGATTCCAGCACGCGGCCCCGGAACATCACCGCGACATGGGTGCAGACCTGCGCCACCACCCCTAGGTTATGGGTGATCAGCAGGCAGCCGATATTGCGTTCCAGCACAAGGTCATGGATCAGCCGCAGGATTTGCGCCTGGATCGAGACATCGAGGGCTGTGGTCGGCTCGTCCGCGATCAGCAGGTCGGGTTTACCGATCATCGCCATGGCGATCAGCACGCGCTGGCGCATCCCGCCCGAGAATTGATGCGCGTAATCGTCGATGCGCGATTCCGGGTTCGGGATGCCGACTTTTGCCAGCATCTGGATCGCGGTCTCGCGCGCGGCGCGGCGCATGTCGCGACGGCCAGCGCCGGGGGCAAGGCCCAAAAGGCTAGGGTCCTCGCCTGCCGCATGCAGGGCGGCGTCGACCATCTGGGTGCCGATGCGAAACACCGGGTTCAGGTTGGTGGTCGGGTCCTGAAAGATCATGCCCATGCGGCGACCGCGCAGGGCACGCATCCGCCGCTCGTCCGCTTGCAGCAGATCCTCGCCTTCGAACAGGATCTGACCGCCGAGGTAGCGGCCGGGGGGCGAGGGCACAAGGCGCATGGTCGAGAGGCCGGTCAGCGATTTGCCCGAGCCCGTCTCGCCTACAAGGCCCCAGATCTGGCCGCGCTCGACGGTCAGGGAAATGCCGTGCAGCACCTCGGTCTCTTTGCGATAGCTTTGCATCGCAAGGCGCAACTCATTGATATGCAACAGGGACATGTCAGCGCCTCGCTTTGGGGTCAAGAACATCGCGCAGCCCGTCGCCCAGCAGGTTAAAGGCGAAAACCGCAAAAAAAATCGCCATGCCGGGGGCGACAGCCGTCCACCAATAGGTCGGCATATAGCTGCGCGCGCCCGACAGCAGCGTGCCCCATTCGGGCGTCGGGGGTTTGACGCCAATACCGACAAAGCCAAGCGAGGCCACCGTCAGGATCGCAAAACCCATATCGAGCGAGGCTTTCACCACGATGGGCGAGGTGATGTTCGGCAGGATGTGGCGGAACAGGATGCGCTGCCAACCGGCCCCGAGCGCGCGGGCGGCGGTGACGAATTGGTCTTCCTTGCGGCTGATCACCTCGCCGCGCACCAGGCGGGCATAGGAGGGCCACCACGTCAGTGCGATGGCGACGATCATATTGAACGTACCAGACCCCAGCGCGGCGGCGACCGCCATGGCCAGGATCAGGCTGGGGATGGTCAGCATCAGATCGGTGAGGCGCATGATCACCTCGTCGATCCAGCCGCCGCAATAGCCGGCGATGGCACCCAAAAAGGTGCCGACGATAATGCTGATGATCACCACCGCAATGCCGGAAAACAACGAGACGCGGCTGCCGATCACCACCAGCGAAAAGATATCCTGACCGATGGCATTGGTGCCGAACCATGCGGTGGCCGAGGGCGGCTGGAACCGCGCGGCGGTATTGGTCACGCCCAACGCATGTTCGGGATGCGGCACGATCCAAGGCGCCAAGATGGCCACGATGATCAGCAGCACCACGATGGCAAGGCCGATGACCGACAGCCAACTTTGCGAGAAACGGTACAGCGCGCGCGACAGGCTTTCGGCGCGGGCCGAGCGGGGCGAGGAGGTTACAGCATCGGTCATAGGCGCACCTTGGGGTTGAGGACTCCGTAAAGGATGTCGACCACCAGCATTGTCAGCAGGTAAATGATGGCGATGACCAGCGTGACGCCAATGACCGGCATGAAGTCTTGCGTCAGGATGGCTTGGGTCGCAAACAGCCCAAGGCCGGGCCAGTCAAAGACGGTTTCCACCAGCACCGTGCCGCCCAGCAGCCACGAGACATAAAGGCCGATGACGGTGAGGGTCGCGCTCATGGCGTTTTTCAGCACGTATTTGCCGATGATCAGTCGCTGTGACAGGCCAAGGGCGCGGGCGTTCAGGATGTAATCCTGCCCCAAAACCTCGATCGTCGAGGCGCGCATCATCCGCATGATGGTCGCCAGCGGCGATAGCGCCATGGCGGTTGCGGGCAGGATCAAATGGCTGACCGCGATGCCAAAGGCGCGGATATCGCCCGCCAGCAGCGCGTCAATCGTGTAAAAGCCGGTGACACTCTGGGGCGGGATTTCAAGGAAGGGAAAGCGACCCGATAGCGGCAGCCATCCCAGCCATGCGACAAACGCCAGTTGCAGCAGCAGCCCGAGGAAAAAGCGCGGCATGGCAACGCCGCCAAGGGCCAATGTGCGGATAAAATAATCCAGCGGGCCGTTGCGATAGACGGCGGTCAGCAGGCCCAGCGGGATGCCGATCACCACCGCGATCAGCAGCGCCGAGAACACCAGTTCCAGCGTGGCGGGCAGATATGTCAGCACATCTTGGAAAACGGGACGACGGGTGAACACGGATGTGCCCCAGTCGCCCGAAAGCAGCCCCGTCAGATAATGCCAATACCGCAGCCACAGCGGGTCATCAAAACCGAATTCCGCCCGCATACGGGCAATCAACTCGGCCGAGGCATTGGGCCCCGCGGCAAGGCCGACCGGGTCCCCCGGCAAAAGCCGGGAGATGACGAACAGCAGCAGCGTCAGCCCGATCAGCGTCGGGATCAGCAGCAGCAGACGGCGCAGGATCATCTGGATCATGGGCTACTTTCTTTTCAGTAGGCGTCGGCCTGAGGTCGAGGCTGTTTAGGCCAGCGAGAGCGGCCAGATTTCCGGCGAGGTTGCGCCCACCGGGCAGAATTCATAGCCCTGCACATTGTCGCGCATGGCGAATTTGCGCAGCTCGAGCACGCCGAAGATATCGGGAGCATCCTCGACCACAACCTCTTGGAACTGGCCGTAGAGTTCGGCGCGGGCCTCGGGTGTCGTTGCGGCGCGGGCTTCCTCGATCAGGCGGTCGACCTCGGGGTTGGAATAGGTCGGGTTCTGCCATTGGCCGTTGCGCGACGAGTGATAGGCGGCATAGGCCGTGTTATCGGGGTCGGCATAGTTCGAGGATTGGAAGATCGAGAAGAAATCCGTAACCGTTTCGGGCGAGCGCGCCATGGCGACCACATCGGGCCAGACCATCGGGCGAATATCCAGTTGGATATTCAGCGTGGCCAGCGCCTCAAGCAGGATCAGGCACCAGCGACGTTGTTGCTCGTATCCTGCGGCATAATGGATCGACAGGGTAAAGCCGCCGTCGGCATAGTCGGACGCCGCCAGATATTCGCGGGCCTTGTCCATATCTTGGCGGTAGACCTCCAGATCGGGGTTCGCACCGAACATGCCGGGGGGCAGCGGGCCGACCATCAGCGCGGCGGGTTGGGCCGCATCCAGCATCGACTGGTAGTTGAAGGCATAGGAAATCGCCTTGCGCAGGTTTTTGTCCATCAGCGGGCCATGCGCGGTGTTCATCTTGATCGAGAAGCTGCGGTAGTCGGGCTCCATGATGCGCACGACACCCGGCACGCCTTCGAGGGCTTCCATATCTTCGGTGAACAGATCGAGGGCGAAATGCACCTCGCCGCGTTGCAGCAGCATACGGGTGGTCGCGGCCTCGCGCACGATGCGCCAGAAGACGGCGTCGATATTGCCGCCTTGGTGCCAGTCGTTTTCGACGCGCAGCAGTTCATAGAGCTCGCCCGGCAGGGCGCGGTTGATGGTGAAGGCGCCCGAGCCTGCGATGTTTTGCAGAAGGTAAGCCTGCGCATCATCGGTGCCGAGGTTCGCCTCGACCACGGCGGCGTTCACGATGAACATCCACGGCAGCACCGACAGCAGCGGCGCAAAGGGCTTCAGCAGGTTCATGGTGACGGTGGCATCGTCGGTTGCGACAACGCTGTCGCCGTCCAGAATGCCCGCGACCATCCATGCGGGGCCGGTGCCAAGGCGCAGCAGGCGCTGGAACGAATAGACCACATCCGCCGCTGTGACAGCGCTGCCATCGGTAAAGCGGGCGGTGGGGTCAAGGTGGAATGTATAGGTCATCCCGTCCTCGGACATCTCCCAGCTAGCGGCCAGGCCGGGCGTTGCGACGGGCGGCGTGCCGGTGACGCGCACCAGCGGGTCATAGACATTGCGGAACAGCCATTGCGGCGCATAGCCGGTGGCGACATGGGGGTCAAAGTTCGGGATGTCGACGGTGCTGGCGACAACCATGATCTTGCGCGCTTGGGCCATCGCCGAAAGGGGCAGGACCGTGAGGGCCACACCGCCCAGCAGCGATTTCAGCAACTGACGTTTTGTAAGGGTCATTTCAGGTTTCCTGTTGGTTTTATTGTTCTTCCCCCCGCAGCAATTGGCGCTGCGGGGTATGTTTTTCGGGGCCTAGCGGCGGCCAAGGCCATAGACGGTGGCGGCGGTTTCCGGCGTGATGCGTTCATCGCGCAGGTCAGCCTCGACATCCGCAATCGGGCGGGTCATGGGGTCGCCATAGCCCGATCCGCCGCCCATTTGCAGCTCGACCAGATGGGCGGGGCTATCCAGCGTCATGAGGCCGCCGGTGCCGATATCTTGCACCACATCACCGGTGCTGCTGTTGCGTTTATAGCCATGCGTGCCCATGCCGCTTTGGCCGTCATAAAGGCCCGCGACGGGGATATCGACGCCCTCGGGCGAGACGAAGACTGTCAACTGCTTGCCGTCGTCATGGCGCTTGGTGATGCGGATACGCGAGGCCATGCCGCCGCGATGGCGACCGGGGCCGCCCGAATCCGTCACAAAGCTTTTTTCAAGGATCACGATGGGCGAGCGGCTTTCCAACAGTTCAATCGACGAGGTTGCCGCCGAGGTCGGCCACAGGATCGAGGATTTGCCGTCTTTGCCCGCGCTGCCGCCCTGACCGCCGCCCGACAGCAGGTGGTCATAAAAGACCTCGCCCTCGGGGGTTTTGCCGTGAACGGTCAAAAGGCTCGGCAGGCCGGTATGGGCGACCACGCGGTCGGGCGCGGCACCTGCAAGCGCGCGGAAGATCGCGGGGCTGACGAACCAGCCGGTGCGGGTGCGCAAGGAAACCGGCGCGGGTTTGTTGCAATTCATTACCGAGCCTTTGGGCGCTTTCACGGTAATGGGGCGCAGGCAGCCCGCATTGCCGCGCACATTCGGCGTCAGCATACATTTCAGCGGATAGACCACTTGGGCGCGGGCGTAGCTGAAGGTGCAGTTGATGCCGCCAAGGGGCACCTCAGGCGGGGCGCCGGCGTAATCCGCCTCGATCGTGTCGCCCGCAACCGTAATGGTGATCGGGATATCCATCTTGGTGCCCAGCGGATTATAGGTGCTTTTGCCCGCGTAGACGCCATCGGGGATGGCGGTGATGGCGGCGCGCATGGCCTTTTCCGACAGGCTTTGCACGGTTTCGGCCAAGGCCTCGAAATCGGGCAGGCCGTATTCTTGCAACAGCGAGACAAGGCGGCGCCCGCCGGTTTCATTCGCCGCCACCAAGGATCGCACATCGCCCAGCACCTGCTGCGCGTCGCGGATATTCTCGGCCATGATGGTGAACAGGTCTTCGTTCTCGACGCCTGCGCGCACCAGCTTCATCGGTGGGATCTGCAGGCCTTCCTCGTAAACCTGTTCGGCCTTCATGCCGTTTAGCGTGCCGCCGATATCGCCGACGTGACCGACCGAGCCCACGATGGCGACGACTTTGCCATTGTGGAAAATCGGCGTCGCCACTGCGATATCGAACAGGTGGCCAGCACACAGCCACGGGTCATTCGTCACCAGCACATCGCCCGGTTTCAGCGTATCGACTGGGAAGCGTTCCAGCAGTGCCTTGACCACGATGGGCAGGGTAAAGTTGAACGCGGGCATGACACGGGACGAATGGGCGAGGATCTCGCCCTTGGCGTCCAGGATCGAGCAGCCGAAATCCTGCGATTCCGAGATGATCAGCGAATAGGCGGTGCGGATCACCGTATGCCACATTTCCTCGGCCACGGTGACAAGGCGGCTCCACATGATCTCGAGCGAGATGGGATCGGCGGCAATGCGGGCCTTGACCTCGGCCAGCGACATATCGGGGGTGGCGATGACCATGCCCGTTTGGGCGCTGGCGATTTTGATGCGCAGATTGCCTGCGGCATCGACGCTGAAACGGTCGCCGGGCGGGATGATGGCGGTCGACTCGCGCTCTTCGACAATGGCGGGGCCGGCGATCTCAGCGCCGGGGGTCAGCAGATAGCGGTCATAGATGGCGGTTTTGACGAAACCTTCGCCGAAATAGCAGTCGCGGTGGCCCTTTAGGGCGTCTTTGCCGCTGGACTGCTGGCCCGCCTGTTCAATGGTCAGGCTCGGCGTCGGGCCGCTTGCACGGACGCGATAGGACAGCACCTCGAGTTCCGCGCCTTCGGGAATTTTGGTATAGCGCGCGGTATAGACAGCGGTGAAGCTGGCCAGAATTTCGGCATAGGTCGCGGGGCCGAAGGTGCCTGCGGGGATTGGCACGTTGATCTCGTGCACTTGGCCGATCAGGCGCATATCGGCGGTGCGGGCGATGATGACATCGCTGTCCGCGACACCTGCGGCGGCCAGCTTGCTGCGGCCGTCAGTCTCGAGCGCGGCAAAGGCGCTGGTGATGGCGGTTGTGTCGAAATCGGCAGCCAGCGCGGTCGGCGCGGATTTCACAAGGTCAAAGGACAAAGGCGCGGTCAGGAAACCAAAGGCCGATGCGGCACCGCTGGCTTGCGGGATGATGACCTCGCCCACGCCCAAGATCCGTGCGACGCGGGCGGCAAAGGCGGGACCTGCGCCGCCAAAGCCGATCATCGCATAGGCGCGCGGGTCTTTGCCCTTCTCGACAAGGTGGATGCGGGCGGCGCTGGCCATATTCTCGCCAACAACCTGATGGATGCCCCAAGCGGCCTCGACCGCCGAAAGGTTCAGCGGTGCGGCGATGGAGTTCAGCGCCGCATTCGCCGCATCCATATCCAGCGTCATGCGCCCGCCAAGGAAGAAGTTCGGATCGTAATAGCCAAGCGCGACCGAGGCATCGGTCACCGTCGGCTTGTCGCCGCCCTGACCGTAGCAAGCGGGGCCGGGGGCCGCGCCTGCCGAATGAGGGCCCACTTGCAGCAGGCCGACGGCGTCGATGGCGGCGATAGAGCCACCGCCCGCGCCGATTTCGATCATATCCACCACTGGCGATTTGATCGGCAGGCCCGAGCCGTTCTTGAACCGGCGCACGCGGCCCGCCTCGAGATAGGAGGCGATATGCGCCATGCCGTTTTCGATCATGCAGGCCTTGGCGGTGGTGCCGCCCATGTCAAAGGCGATGACGTTTTCCTCGCCCGCCGCCTTGCCGAACCACGCGGTGGCCAGCGCGCCGCCTGCGGGACCGGATTCCAACAGGCGGATCGGGAAGGCCCGCGCCTCGTCCAGCGAAACAAGTCCGCCTGCCGAATGCATCAGGCGCAGCGCGCCGGTAAAGCCGAGGCTATCCAGCGCCGCCTGCACTTTGCGCAGGTAACGATCCATCAGCGGCTGGACATAGGCATTGGCGCAGGCGGTGACAAAGCGTTGATATTCCGAGATTTCAGCCACGACTTCGGACGAGATCGAGACGGAAATATCGGGGTGGCGTGCGGCGATCAGATCGCGGACGCGGCGTTCATGCGCGGGGTTGGCATAGGCGTTCATCAGGCAGACGGCGATGGCCTCGACGCGGGCCTCGGCCAGACGGTCGACGGCGGTGATGACGGCGGCCTCGTCCAGGGGGGTGATCTCGCCACCATCCGCGCCAAGGCGTCCGGGCACCTCAAGGCGGTGGGCGCGGGCGACCAGCGGATCGGGGAAGGTCAGGTGCAGGTCATAGATATCATAGCGCTGTTCGGTGCCGATTTCCAACACATCGCGAAAGCCGGTGGTGGTGATCATACCGATCGGCGCGCCTTTGCGCTCGATCACGGCATTGGTGACAAGGGTGGTGCCGTGGACGATTTCCTCAAGATCCGCGACCGCAATTCCCGCCGCCTCGACCAGTTCCGCGAGGCCCCCCAGCAGCCCGCGCGAGGGGTCATCCGGCGTCGTCAGGCATTTGTGCAGGCGAATGGCGGATTCTGCGCCATCGAACAGGATGAAGTCGGTAAAAGTTCCGCCAATGTCGATCCCGGCGCGGAAGCTTGTCGTCTTAGGCTGCATGGCACGTTCCCTTGTTCGGGGCACAGGTGCCCCGTTCGCGCCGCATCCGATGTGCGGCGTTTCGGTTTTGGATGGACCCCCGCTTGTGGTGTTTCCAAGCGTGAAGAAGTTTCGTTTAGTGTATATCGGAAATTTCCTCTGTCTAGTGTGTTTCACACTTGATCCATGGTTCCAAATGTGGAACAATTTATGCAACGCTAAGCAAACAGGCAGAAGATGAGCGCACTTGATAATGGAATCGCCATTCTGGATTGTTTTTCGTTCGAAGAGCATGCGCTGAGCCAGGCGCGCATCGGCCAGATCACCGGATTGCCAAAAGCCAGCCTGTCGCGGGCGATGAAAACTTTGCGTGAAAGCGGCATTTTGGCCTATGACGAATCAACCCGCCTGTACCGGCCCAGCCAGCGGCTGTTTCAACTGGGGCAGATCTATCGCATCCATCTGAGCTTTCTGGATACGGTGCAAAAACTGCTAAGCCGCGCCTGCGAGACTTGCGGCCATACCGGTTATATTACAGTGTTTGACGGCTATCACATGTCTGTTCTGTGGGTGGCGCGGGGCTCGTCACCGCTGGCGATCGCCTCGACCCCCGCAGCGCGGGCCTGGGCGTTTGCCACCTCGAACGGGCGGGCGATGCTGGCGCTGATGCCGGGGGATGAATGGCTGAAACGCGTGCCGAACCCGCTGCCTTTTGTGACGCCCACCGCACCGCAGGATATGGCGGATCTGGCGCAGCGTATCGCAGATGTGCGGGCCACGGGGCGGTCGATGTCGGTGAACAATTCCTATGAGGGCGTGTCCTCGCAGGCGGTTGCGGTGCGCGATACCGACAGCCGCGAGGTGATCGGGATCGTTATTTCCTATCCGACAAATCTGGCGACCGAGGCGCTGAAAGCCCAGATCGGCGCGTTGCTGGACGATCTGCGTGCGGATCTGGCCCGCGCGGTGGAATAGGCGCGTTTTGGCGCAGCTGCGACGGTTTTACTGACGGTTTTATTGGCATTGCCCTGCGCGCCGCGCTATCAGGGCGCATGTTGCGATGTTATCTCATAACTCTTTCCCTGTGTGCGCCGCTGGCTGCTGGCGCGCATCCGCATGAATTCATTGATACATCCTTGGTGCTGCATTTCGATGCGGCGGGTCAGATCGCCACAGTGGATGTGCGATGGGTGTGGGATGATTTCACCTCGATGTTGATGCTGGCCGATCAGGGCATGGACCCCGATGCCGATGGCGCACTGACCGCCGCCGAGGCGGATGCGATGGCGGCGCGGCTGAGCCTTTGGCCGGATGATTTCTTGGGCGATCTTTATTTTACCGCGGATGGGCAGCCGGTTAGCCTGCAAAGCCCGCAAGATGTGGCGATTGATTATCAGGACGGGCGGCTGATCATGTCGTATTGGCGGGCGCTGGCGGTGCCGTTGCAACCTGATGCGGGGGTAATCACCGTGCAGGCCTATGATCCGACCTATTATGCCTTTTACGATCTGGCGGGGCCGCCCGAGTTGCAAGGTCGCGCGGATTGCGATGTGGCGGTGGCGCAGGCCGATTTGAACGCGGCGCAGCAGCTTTATGATCAGCTTTTGTCGGAATTGACCGAGGAAGATATCGCGGACTTTGGCATGTATCCCGAGGTTGGCGGCGCTTTTGCAGATATGGTGAATGTGACATGCGCGCCCTTGCAGTAAGTGTTTCAATTCTGGCGGTTATCGCCCTGTCGGTGGCGCTGGCCCTGGGGCTGCCCGATGTCATCGCGCGGCAGGCCGTCGGCATGCAGCGTGAGGCGCAAGATGCGCTGGCAGGCGCGCTGCGCGCCCTGCGCAGCGGTCAGTCGGGGGCGGTGATCGGGTTTTTGACGCTGTGTTTCATGCATGGTTTCTTGCACGCGATCGGGCCGGGCCATGGCAAAGCGGTCATTGCTGCCTATGGGGCGGCCTCGGGTGCGGGTGTGCGCTGGATGGCGGGGCTGGCCGCGCTGTCGAGCCTCGGCCAAGCGCTGGTTGCGATTGCGCTGGTCTATGGGGCGGTCTGGCTGCTGGACGGCGCGCGCGACCGCATCGAGGAGTTGGCCGCCTATATCGAGCCCTTTTCATTCGCGCTGGTGGCCGGCTTGGGTCTGATGCTGGTCTGGCGCGGGCTGCGGCGCCTGCGGCCCGCAAAGGTCGCGCATCACCATCACCATCACGATCATGATTGCAGTTGCGGGCACAGCCATGCGCCCGACCCGCAGGCGCTGGCGGCGGCGAAGGATTGGCGCGAGGTGGCCGTGCTGGTGCTGGGGTCGCGCTGCGGCCCTGCACGAGCGCGCTGTTTTTGCTGATCCTGACCTGGCGGCTGGGGCTGGACGCGCTAGGGATCATCGGCGCGCTGGTGATGGGCGTGGGCACGATGGCGGTTACGGGCACCGCAGGCATTGGTGCGGCGCTGATGCGGCGCGGGGTGCTGCTGTCGCTGCCTGAAGGCGGCGCGGCCCTGCGCCCGATCACCGCGATGATCGAGCTGCTGTTTGGTTTCGCGATTGCCGTGATCGCCGGATCGGTGTTGATCCGGCTGCTTTAGCTGGCGGTCGCGCGCTGGACGAGGTTGATCCAATAGCTGATGCCGATCGGGATCAGATCATCGTTGAAATCGTATTTCGTGGTGTGCAGCCCGGCGCTTTCGCCATTCCCGACAAAGACATAGCAGCTGGGGCGACGCTCGGCGAGGAAACAAAAATCATCGCCGCCCATCAGGGGCACCATATGCGCATCGACCATATCCGGCCCCATCAGATCGCGCGCGACATCCATGCACAGGGCAAGCTCGCGCGGGTCATTCATCACAACGCCACTGCCAAATTGCACCTCGACCTGTGCCTCAACGCCCATCGTCGCGGCGATGCCTTTTGCAATCTGCTCGAGCCGCGCCGCGTTTCTTTGGCGCAAACCGGGGTCGAGGGCGCGGAGGGTGCCCGCCAGCGTCACTTCGGCCGGGATGACGTTATGCGCGCTGCCGCCATGCACCTGCGTGATCGAGATGACCGAGGCCAAGAGCGGGTTCGCCTCGCGCGAGACGATGGTCTGCACCGCGCCGATGATTTGTCCTGCGCAGACAATGGGATCTGGGGTTGTATGGGGCCAAGCGGCATGGCCGCCGGTGGCCTTAAGGGTCATGTTGAATTTATCGGCGGATGCCATGATCCCGCCCGCCACGCTTGCGAATGTGCCAAGGGGCAGGCCCGGCATATTGTGCATCGCATAACAGGCGCTGATCGGCCAGCGGTCGAACAGGCCATCCTCGGCCATCGCCAGCGCGCCTTTGCCGCCCTCTTCAGCCGGTTGAAAGATGAGGGCGACCGAACCCGCGAAATCGCGCGTCTCGGCCAGGTGTTTCGCGGCGCCGAGCAGCATGGCGCTGTGGCCGTCATGGCCGCAGGCATGCATCGCGCCGGGAATGGTCGAGGCATGGGGCAGGCCGGTTTCCTCGGGCATCGGCAGGGCGTCCATTTCGGCGCGCAGCGCGATCATTTTGCCGGGGCGGTTGCCGTGGATAATGCCGACAACGCCGGTGCGGCCAAGGCCGGTGGCGACCTCGTCGATGCCAAAGCTGGTCAGTAGCTCGGCGACGCGGGCGGCCGTGCGGTGCACCTCGTATAGGATTTCAGGATGGGCGTGGAAGTCATGCCGCCAGCCGGTCACTTCGGCAAGGTTCGCGGCGGTGCTGTTCAAAAGCGGCATGGTGTAACCCCTTATAAAATATAAAGGCGCGGCCCCCGGGAGAGGAAAGGCCGCGCCCGTTCCCGCCTAGCCGAAGGCGTGCGGGTAGTGCTGGCGGGCGAAGGATTCCGAGATGTAACCCTCCTCGATATCGCGCTTTACGGCCTCGACCGGCCGATCTGCGGGATCGCCGTAACCGCCACCGCCGCCGGTACGCATTTGCAAGACAGCGCCTTTTGGCAGCAGGAAGTGGGTCGCCTTGGGAATGGCATGCACCTCGCCATCGGGCATGGTCGCCAGACAGTTGTTCGGGCGTGCTTCGCCGCCGCCTTGCAGACCCCAAGGGTTGTTCAGCGTGCGTTCAAAGACGGTGGTGACCAGCGTGTCCTCGGTCGTGCGGATATCGAGGTTCAGGCCGGGGCCGCCGCGCCATTTGCCGGGGCCGACCGAATCCTGCGCCATCGCCAGTTGCTCGATGATCCACGGGTTGCGGTGTTCCCAGACCTCGGCGGGGGTAAAGCGCGTCGCGGATTCCGAGATATGCAGCATGATGCCGCCATCACCGCCATCCCATGCGCCCTGTCCGGTGGGCAGCGGCGTGCCGTCGGCCCAAGGCTCGCGCGTCTCCTCGCGCTGGCCCCATGCGACGATGGAACAGATACAGCCGCCCGATTGCGCCGGAACCGCCTTTGGCATGGCGTTCGAGATCGCGTTATAAATCACCTCGATCGCCTGCAGGCCGGGCCAGCCATAGATAAAGCTGGGTGCGGGCGGCAGCGGGTGGAACATCGAGCCGGGGCGCGTGATCGCCTTGATCGGGCGGAAATGGCCCTCATGCGGGGCCTCGCCGTAACCGGCCAGCATGGTGATCGCGACGCGGCAGACCGAGATCGTGGTCGGCAGCGGCGAGTTCGTGGGCCCTGCCTGTTCATCGGGCACGCCAGAAAAGTCGATGGTGACATCCGAGCCCTTCACCTCGATCGCGACCTCGAACGGGATGCGGTCTTTGGTGACGCCGTTATTGTCCATCTCGCCTTTGCCGACATAGCGGCCATCGGGGATCTTTTCGAAATAAGAGCGCACGATCCGCTCGCCGTGGTCGAACATATCGTCGACGGCGGCGCGATAGGTTTCAAGGCCGAAACGCTCGACCACTTCCAGCAGGGATTTCACGCCGACGCGGCAGCCTGTGACCTGCGCATCCAGATCGCCGCGCACCATATGGGGGACGCGGGTATTGGCCATGATCATGCGAAAGATGTCGTCGTTGAGGACACCTTTTTTATAGATCTTGATGCCGGGGAAGATGACGCCCTCTTGGAAAACGTCAGTGGTATCGGTGCAATAGGGGTCTTTGGCGGCGATATCCAGCCAGTGACCCTTGATCGCGGTGTAACCGATCAGCGTGGTGTCCTGATAGAACACCGGCATGATGATGACCATGTCCTGCGGGTGCGATCCAGTGCCGAAGGGCCAGTTATAGATCAGCGCATCGCCCGGCTCTAGATTTTCGGGGCCGCCGATGGCCTTCACCGCCTCGTCGATGCAAAACGACAGCGTGCCCATGAACATCGGCAGCGAGGGGGCCTGCGATAGCATCCGGATTTCGGCATCATAGATGGCGACGGCAAAATCCAGCACTTCGTAGATGATCGGCGAAAAGGAGGTGCGGATCAGCGCGCGTTTCATCTGGTTCGCGGCCGAGTTCAGCGCGTGGCGGATCACCTCGGTCGTGACGGGATCCGCCTTTGCCTCGGTGGTGCGGCCGAATTTACCGGCGTTATGGATGATGGGATCATAGGTCTTTTTCATATTACGCGATCCGTTCCAGAATGATTTCGCCAGCGCTGCCGTTGGTGATCGTCCAATCGGCATCGACATAGGTGGTCGTGGTATCCTCGGTCACAATCGCGGGGCCCGTGATTTTGCCGGTGATCCGCCCGCGCGGGATGATGCGGAAGGGCAGGCGGGTTTGACGCTCGAACGAATAGACATCCATCACGCGGTCATCGGCGCCATCGCTGCGTTTGGGCGTATAGCTGAGCTGCCGCTGCGGCAGCGGCACGGTCGTGTTGGCGCGGATCGAGACGAGTTCCACATCTTGGTTCATCGTGCCGCCAAAGGTGCGGGCATATTCGCTGACAAAGCGGTTCAGAATGTCGGCCTCGGCCTCGGCCAGCGCGCCACCTTGTGTGGCGACCTCGATCGACAGCGTGTGTTCCTGTCCCTTATAGCGCAGGTCGAGGCGGGCGGATTTCACCGCCTCATCCGCATGGGCGGCGCTGCGGGTTTCCAGCGCGCTGAACAGATCGGTAAGCGTTGCGTTGATCGCACCCGCCGCGCCTGCCGCGAAATCCATCACGCGGGTACGGGCGGTGGATTGCACCATATCGGCACCGAGCAGCCCCCAAGCCGAGAAATTCCCCGCCAGCGGCGGGATTATGATCTGGTTCATGCCCAGCTCGTCCGCCAGCAGCGTGCCCATCAGCGGCCCCGCGCCGCCAAAGGGCAGCAGGGTCATGGTGCGGGGGTCAAGCCCCTGATCGAGCGAGATTTCCCGCATCGCATTGGCCATTGCGGCGGATGAAATGCGCATGACGCCTGCGGCGGTATGTTCGGCGTCCTGACCGATATGCTGGCCCACGGAGTCCAGCGCCGCCTTTGCCTTGCCGATATCGAGGGTGATCCCCGAGGCGAGATCGCCGGGGCCCAGCATCCCAAGCCAAGCGGCGGCATCGGTCATCGCGGGTTCCACCCCGCCCTTGCCGTAGCAGGCCGGGCCGGGCACGGCGGCGGCGGAACGGGGTCCGACGCGCATCAAGCCGCCCGGATCGATATGGGCGATCGAGCCGCCGCCCGATCCGATCGAGCGTACATCGACCCAGGGGCTTTGGATCGGCATATTGTCGATTACGCCTTCAAACAAAACCTGCGGTTTGCCGTCGATCACCAGCGCTGTATCAAAGCTGGTGCCGCCGACGTCTGCGGTCACAAGCGCCTTGATATTGAGGATTTTCGCCAGTTCTGCCGCGCCTTGGGCGCCGCCGACGGGGCCGGACATGATGGTTTCAAACGGGCGATCTTCGGCCTCGGCAAAGGTCATCGAGCCAGAGCCGGAACGGGTAATCAGCGAGGTGCCCTTAAAGCCCAGCTCGCGCAGCTTGCCATCCAGACGGCGCAGGTAATTGGCCATACGGCCGCGCACGAAAGCGTCGATACAGGTGGTCGAGGTACGTTCGTATTCGCGATACTCGCCCGAGATCTTATGCGACAGCGAGACGCCGCCTGTAAAGCCCGCCTCGGCGATGATCTCGGCCACGCGCAGCTCATGCGCGGGATTGGCATAGGCGTTGATCAGCGAGACGGCGATGGCATCCACCTTGGCGGCGATCAACTGTGCGACGGCGGCGCGGACGGTATCCTCGTCCAGCGGGATATATTCTGCGCCGGTGCCCAGCATACGGCCGGTGACTTCCAATCGCAGGCTGCGGGGGACCAGCGGCTCGGTCTGTTTCCAGAACAGGTTATACATTTCGGCGCGGTCGCCGCGACGGATTTCCAGCACATCGCGGAAACCCTGCGTCGTGATCAGCCCGACCTTTGAGCCGCGCCGCTCTAGCAGTGCATTCAGGCCAACCGTGGTGCCGTGCAGAAAGAATTCTGCCTTTTCAATGATCTCTTGCGGCACATGGCCGGTGATGGCGGCGACGACGCCTTCCTCTGGGGCCGAGGGGACGGTGGGCACCTTGCCCTCGACCGTTTTGCCGGTGGCCTCGTCGAAATAGACAAGATCGGTAAACGTGCCGCCGATGTCGACACCGATACGCGTAGCCATAGGGCCGCTCCTTCTGTTGGTCTGGTGGAATTTTAGCGTGCCGCGCGTTTTGGCAACAACATTCCTTTAGGAAAGTTAATCTGCATGCGGCGGGGCGTAAGTCAATATGTATACTTAACGTATTATGAGAGGATTCCCGCCGCCCCTCGTATTTGCTGAATAAGTTGTCTTTTGTCTTGCAATGCTTGCGTGGGGGCAGGCGAGGCTATAGTAAATTTCCTATAGGAAATGAATCGCAGTGAGGGCCGGTATGGCGCAGCGCCTATCGTTTGATGAGCTTGTCATCGTGCTAGAGGACATCCTGCAAAAGGCGGGGACCAGCCCAGATGTGGCCGCGATCATCGCCCAAAATTGCGCCGCCTGCGAGCGGGACGGATCGAAAAGCCACGGTATTTTCCGGATGCGCGGCTATGTCAGCACGCTGGCCTCGGGGTGGGTGGATGGCGCGGCGCAGCCGGTGGTCGAAGATGCGGCACCCAGTTTTTTGCGTGTCGATGCGCAAAATGGATTTGCGCAGCCCGCGCTGGCGGCCGCGCGGCCGCTACTGCTGGACAAGCTGCGTGAAAATGGCGCGGCGGTGCTGGCGATCCGCAATTCGCATCACCTTAGCGCGCTATGGCCGGATATCGAGCCCTTTGCGGATGAGGGCTATATTGCGCTCAGCGTCGTGAATTCCATGGCCGTGACCGTGCCTTTTGGCGCGAAACGGGCGGTGTTCGGCACCAACCCCATCGCCTTTGCCGCGCCTGTCGCGGGGGATTTGCCGTTTGTGTTCGATATGGCAACCTCGGCCTGGTCGCATGGCGATGTGCAGATTGCCCGCGCCGAAGGGCGCCTGCTGCCCGAAGGGGTTGGCGTCGACGCGGGTGGTGCGCCCACGCGCGATCCTAATCTGGTGCTGGAGGGTGGCGCGCTGCTGCCCTTTGGGGGGCACAAGGGCTCGGCGATTTCGATGATGATCGAGCTGCTTGGCGCGGCGCTGACGGGCGGGAAATTCTCGACCGAGGTGGATTGGTCGCGCCATCCGGGGGCGGTGACGCCCCATACCGGCCAGTTCATTTTGCTGATCGACCCCGCGCGGGGCGGTGGTTTGCCGTTCGATCTGCGCGCGGCGGAATTTACCCAGACGATGCGCGAGGCCGGTCTTGACCATCTGCCCGGTGTCAGACGGCACAAAAACCGTGCCAAAGCGCTGCAAAGCGGCATGACGCTGGATGCGGATGCTTGGGCCAATCTCGACAAACTGCGTCAATTTGGCATAGCTGGATTGAACGGCTAACGAGGACAGATCACGTGGACGATACCAAGCCATTGCCGACAGCGATGATCCCACCGGCCGCGCGGCGCAAGGCGGCGCATTCGATTGCGGCGCGGCTGCGGGCTTTGCGCAAAGAGGCGGGGCTGACCCTCAGCGATTTGGCGATGCGCAGCGGGTTGGCGGCCTCGACCCTGTCGAAGATCGAAAATGAACAGATGTCCCCGACCTATGACACGATCCTGTCACTGGCCGAGGGTTTGGGCGTGGATATCACCCATCTGGTCACCGGCACGCAGGGTAAATCCGTCAATGGCCGCAAGGCCGTAACCCGCAAGGGCGAAGGCATTGTCCATCGCACGCAGCAATATGATTACGAGATGCTGTGCAACGATATCGCCAATCGCCAGTTCGTGCCGTTGCTGGCCGAGGTGAAGGCGCGCTCTTTGCATACGTTCGACGGGCTGCTGCGCCATCCGGGCGAGGAATTTATTTTCGTGTTGGAAGGCCGGGTCGAGCTGCATACCGAATTCTATGCCCCAAGCCTGCTCGAGGTCGGCGACTCGGGCTATTTCGATAGCACGATGGGCCATGCGCTGATCAACCCCGACGACAGGCCCGCGCGGGTGTTATGGGTCTGTTCGAGGGTCGTTGGTCCATTGGCACAGTAAGGCTAACGACCGCCGGTCAAGATCTGAAGGATCTTTCAAAACCCTGATATGTCACGACGTGCTTCCAAAATATGTGCGTTTGGGCGGCCTGCGTCTTGTGTAAAAATGCAGGTAACGCCGGTCGAAAGCCGCGTCATGCGCCTTGCATTGTGATGACCGGCAGGCAGCGCGCGGGATCGGTCGTTCATGCGATAGAGCGCGCGTTCACGCCGCGCCCCAGCCCCATTACACTGACCGCGCCGCAAGATATCGTCAGCAGGCAAAGCATCCGAGACGATGTTATTTGCGCAGGATCATCATCGGTGTCAGCGCCTCGGGGTCGGTGATCATGCGGGCGCGGATGTCAAAGGCGGCGTGCAGCAGATCTTCGCGGGCGACCTCTTGGGGCGCACCTGCGGCCATACATTGCCCGTTTTGCAGCACGATGACCTGATCGCCATAGCGAAAGGCTTGGTTCAGATCGTGCAACACGGCAACGACGGTGCGGCCCTCGTCGGCCAGTTCGCGGCACAGGCGCAGCACCTCGACCTGATGGGCGATGTCGAGGTAGCTGGTCGGCTCGTCCAGCAAGATCACCGGCGTTTGCTGTGCCAGAACCATCGCCAGCCATGCCCGCTGCCGCTGGCCGCCCGACAGCTCTGCCACCGGGCGATCGGCGAAGGCTGCGATATTCAGGCGCGTCATGGCGCTATCGACCACGGCGCGGTCGCTGCCATCCAGACGGTTCCACAGGTTGGTATGCGGGCTGCGGCCATAGGCGACCAGTTGGCGCACGGTAACGCCATCAGGCGCGTTCAGCGTCTGCGGCAGCAGCGACATCAGCCGCGCCAGCTTGCGCGGGGGGATTTGGCTCTGCGCTTTTCCATCCAGCGTAATCTCTCCGCGTGCCAGCGGCAGCGCGCGGATCAGGGCCTTGAGCAGGCTGGACTTTCCGCAGCCGTTCGGCCCGACCAGCACGGTAAATTTTCCGGTCGGGATGTGCAGGTTCAGGCCGTTCAGCACGGGCGTTGCGCCATAGCGCAGGGACAGGTCTTTCAGCTCGATCGCGATGGTCATCAGCGCATCCTAAACAAGAGCCACAGGAAATAGGGCGCGCCGATCACGGCGGTCATCACGCCCACGGGCACCTCTAGCGGGGGGGCCATCGCGCGGCCCAGCACATCTGCGGCCATCATGATCGCGCCGCCAAAGGCCGCGCTGGCGGGCAGGATCACCAATGCGCGCCCCGGTGTCGCCAGCCGCGCGATATGCGGCGCCACAAGGCCGATGAAGCCCACCGGCCCCAGCACCGCAACCGCTGTTCCCGTCAGCACCACCGCAAGGCCGAGGGCGCGGACCTGCACTCGTCCCAGATCCACACCCAGCGCATGGGCGGTCTCATCGCCAAGGCCGATCAGATCGAGTGATTTCGCCAAAGGCAGCGCCAACAGCGCGATGGGCAGCACCAGCAGCACCAGCGGCATCTGCTCCCACCCGCGTGCCCACAGGCTGCCGGTCAGCGACATCAGCGCGGTGTTAATCGCGACGGGATGGGTCAGCAGCAGGAATTCCGTCACGCCTGCAAATCCCGCCGATAGCGCCACGCCCGATAGCGCAAAGCGTAGGGGCGAGAAATGCCCCGCATTATAGAGCATCAGCACCGCCGCGCCAAAAGCGCCGCCGGCGATGGCGATCAGTGGTAGCAGGTTTACGGCTAGCCCCGGAAACAGCAAAATCGCGCCCGCCAGCGCCATGCCCGCGCCCTGCGTCACCCCCAGCAGATCCGGCGAGGCGAGGGGATTGCGGATCACGCCTTGCACCAGCGCGCCCGCAAGGCCAATGCCGCCCCCAAGGATCAGCGCGATCAGCGCGCGTGGCAAGCGGTGGTTCCAGACCAGAAAATCCTGCGCATCATGCGCGGCCAATAGCTGCGCCACCGCCAAGGGCGACAGGCGATGCGCGCCAAGGCAAAGCGACAGTAAAAACAATGCGCCAATCAGCGCGCAGAGCGAGAAGGCGCGGATCATAGCGGCCTGCGCGCCAGAAAGAGAAAGAACGGTGCGCCGATCAGCGCGGTGATGGCTCCGGCCGGTGTCTCGGATGGAAAGGCAACCCAACGCGCCGCGATATCCGACGCAAGCAGCAGGTTCGCGCCCAACAGCGCGCTGAGCGGGGTCACAAGGCGGTAATCCGCGCCGACCATCAACCGCGCCACATTGGGCGCGATCAGCCCGATGAAGGCAATCGGCCCGGTGACCGTCACGGTCACACCCACCATGAGGCAGCCGCCCGCGAAAATCGCAAGGCGTAAAGGCACCAGCGATATCCCAAGGGCGCGCGCCGCCTCGTCCCCCAGCGCGACAATGTTCAGCCGCGCGGCGACAAATGCCGCCAGCACCGCGGCGGCAAGCGCCGTCACCGCCAGCAACCGCACATCCGCATAGCCCGTGTTTGCCAGCGACCCCGCCAGCCAGTTCAGCACGCCTAAGGCGCGCTCCTCGGCCAATAGCACCACGAGGCGCGTCAGCCCCGCGCAAAGCGCAGCCATCGTCATCCCGGCCAAGATCAACCGCACCCGCGCCGCATCCGGCGACCAAGAGGCCCCCAGCGTCATGACCAGCGCCCATGCCACCGCGCCGCCCGTTGCTGCGGCAAGCGGCGGGGCAATCGGCAGAGCGATCACGCCGCTGCTGACCAGCGCCAGCCCAAGGCTCGCGCCGCCCGTCACCCCCATCAGCGCGGGCGAGGCCAGGCGGTTGCGCGTAATGCCCTGCATCAGCGCGCCGCACAGCCCCATCATCCCCCCGATCAGCACCGCACAAAGCGCGCGCGGCACGCGGATCTGCGCAATGATCTGGGTCATCGTGCTGCTTTCTCCCCAGCCGATCAGCGGCAGCGCCTGCGTGATCGACAGGGGAAAGGTGGAAAAGGCGATCAGCGACCACGCGAATAGCACCACCCCCAGTAGGGTGGTGCCAGTGGTCATGATAAGGCCGCGCGGCATGTGGCTTATTCGACTTCGGCAAACGTGCCTTGCAAGATGTGCAGGGCATCGTCGGCGATCCGCTCGGCGGCCATGATGCCGCGGTTGCGTGCCCAGACATTGCTGTCGACCGAGACGACATGGCCCTCGGCCTGCGCCGCTTTCAACACGTTCCACAGCGGCGCGCTTGACCATTGATCGATGATCGAGGGACGACGGTAATGACCGACCAACAGGTAGTCGGGATCAAGCGCCAGCAGCTGTTCAATCGAGGCGAATTCATAGGCGTCGCCGCCGTCGCGGATCGCGGGCACCGTCAGCCCCAGCGCCGCCAGAACCGAACCGTCATAGCTGTCGGGCCCGTGCAGCGAGAGGCTGTCCTCGCGCGCGGCGCCGAAAATCACGGTGGTACCGGGTGTGACCAATGCCTGCATCTGGGTCGCGTAATCTTGCATGATCGCGGCATGTTGGGTCAGGCGGGCGTCCATCTGGGGCGTTTTGCCCACAGCCTCGCCGATCAGGCGGGCGGATTTCAGGCTATCCGCGTAATCTTCACCGCGCGAGGGCAGCAGCAGCGTCGGCGCAATGGCGGATAGCGCGTCATAGGCGGCCGCGTGGCGGTCCAGGTCGGCGATGATCAGATCGGGCGAGAGGGCGGCGATATCCTCGATCGAGGGCTGTCCGCGCAGACCGACCGATGTCCAGGGGCCGGTGATGTCGCGGATCGCTTGCGGCAGGCGGGTGATGTCATTGTCATCGGCGACGCCAACGGGCGAGACCGCGACCGAAGCGAGGGCGTCCACGAACGAGAATTCCAGCGCGACCACCCGCGTGGGCGTATCGGGCAGGGTGATTTCGTGCGTGCCGTCGTTGACGGTGATCGGATCGGCGAAAGCGGCCGGTGCCAGCAGCGCCATGCTGCAGGCGAGGGTCAGGGTCAGTCTCATGGAAGGGGTCCTTGGGATGAGAGGCGCGTGGCAAGGGGGCTGCGCGGATGGCGTCAGGTGGGATCTGTCCTTACGCAGGTGATCTGGCGTTGCGGCCACAGGGGCTGCGGCGTGCAGACAAGGCCCAGGGCGCGGGCATGGGCCTGCGCGGTCGTTGCGATCCCGGCGATAGCGGCGCGAAGCGCATCGCCGGTCAGGGGATCGGGTTGCAGGTTCAGCCGTGCGAGTGCGGCGGCATAGGCGGGGGTGTGCATCAAGGCGCCGATGCGCGCTTGCCAGGCTGCCGTGATGGCGGGATCGACGCCGGGGGCAAGATACACACCGCGTGCGACGGGCCAATCCAGCGGCACGCCTTGCTCGCGGGCGGTGGGCGTGTCCGACAGCGCGCCGGGCAGGCGGGTCGGGGCATAGACCGCCAGAATGCGCAAATCCGTCCCCTGATCAATCGCGGTTTGCGCGGCAGCGGCGTCGTTCAGGCAGGCTTGCACGAAACCCGCGCTCAGGGCTTCCAAACACGAACCGCTGCCCTCGAAGGCCAAGAATCGCAAATTGCCCGAGGGGATGCCATAGGCGCGCGCCGTCAGCGACAGCCGCATCCGGTCGGGCCCCCACAGCAGACCACCACCGCCAAACCCGATCCGATGCGGGTCTTGGGCCGCCTCGCGCATCAGCGCCTCGAGCCCCTGCCATGACGCGTCACCGCGCACGACAACGGCGCCGTAATCGCGCGCCAGAACCGCCACCCATTGGGGCGCCTGATCGCTGGTCGCGGGCATCTGGCCCAGAGCAAGGTTGTAGATCGAGCCGTCCGCAAAGGCGATCAGTTGATCCGCGCGCGCATCCGCGCCATGCGAGACCGCGCTATAGGCCGCCGCGCCAACCCCGCCGGGCAGATAGGAACGGGTGACAGCGGTGATCCCAAGACCAGCCGATGGCAGCGTTTCGGCCAAAAGCTGGCACGTCATGTCAAAGCCGCCTTGCGGTTGGGCGGGGACAAGGCAGTCGATGCGATCCGGCAAGTCTTGCGCAGGCAGGGCCAACGGCAGCGCAGTCAGAGCGGTCGCAAGGCTCAGGCAAAAGATGCGGGCAAATCGGGTCACAGCGCGGTCCAAATTCATTATGCGTGCTCTTTAGCGGATCGAACCTGTCAATTCCCTTTCAATTGACGAAAATAATCAGGAATCCATCCGTGCCAGCCGCATGGTAATCTGAAATCCGCCATCAGCCGGATTTTCCGCGACCAGATCACCGCCATGGGCGCGCGCCACGGTCTGCGCCAGCGACAGGCCAAGGCCGGTGCCGGCACTGCTGCGGTCGCTGCGGATCGTCAGGAACGCCTCGCCCAAATGCGCCAGGATCTGCGGCGGTGCACCGCGGCCGTGGTCGCGGATGGTAATCTCGGCCAAGGCACCGCTGCATAGGGAAACCGCGACTGTCCCACCCGCAGGGCTATGACGGATCGCATTGTCCAAAAGGTTGCTCAGGCCTTCGAAAATCAGCGTGTCGTCACCTGCGATCATCACCGGGCCATCGGGCAGATCCAGGTCCAGCGCCACAGTCGCCGCCCGCGCGGGGGCAAGATGTAGGCGCAGAACCTCGGGCAAAAGTGCGGTCAGATCGATTTGCTTCCAATTCTGCACATGGGTCGCGGACAGGTTCTCTGCCCGCGCCAGCGTCAGCATTTGCCGGGTCATCTGTGTGGCGCGCGCGATCACCGGACCCATGGCTGCAATGGCTTCGCGCTGCGCCTCGGGCGACGGGGTGCTGAGCGCGTAATCCACCTGTAGCTGCAAGACGCTGATCGGCGTGCGCAACTGATGCGAGGCATCGTCCAAAAACCGTCGCTGGGCGGCATATTGATCCGCATGGCGCTGCAATAATGTGTTGAAGCTGTCGATCAGGGGGCGCGCCTCGGTCGGGATGCTGGCGGTCGGGATCGGCGACAGATCGTGCGGCGCGCGGCCATCGAACATCTCTTTCAACCGCGTGAGTGGCCGCAGCGAGACGCCGATGCCGACCACCAGCAGGCCAAGGCCGATCAAACTGATCGACAGATCGCGCACGAAGGCGACATCCGAGACTCGGCGCAGAAAGAGCGCGCGGGATTCGGTGGTTTCGGCAACCTCGACAATCAGCGATTGCGGCGCATCGGCGCCGTAAAGCGGCTGGGCCAATGGCACGCGCAGGGCGGCACCGCGCAGCTCTTTGCCCAGATAGGTGATGGTGTAAAAATGGGGGCGATCACTGCCGATTGCGGGCGGCGGCGGCAGGCCGATATCGCCGATCTGCACCAGCTTGTCATCTGTGCTGACCCGCACATAGATGACACTGGTCGATGCGGCCTGCAGCGTTGCCAGCAGCGTATAGGGCAGTTGCACCCCCAGCCCGCCATTGGTGGTCGAGATATTCTCCTCGATCGCGCGCACAGCGCCTGCCAGCGAGCGGTCATAGGCGCTATCGGCCAGCGCGGCGATATTGGAATGCGTGACCCACAGCGAGGAGAGGAACACGAACAGGCTCAGCGGCAACATCCACAGCGCCAGCGCAAGGCGCAGGCTGCGGCCCCTAGCCATTGGCGGCATCCAGCATATAGCCCAGGCCGCGGATCGTCTGAATGGCGGTGTCGCTGCCTTCCAGCTTGCGGCGCAGGCGATAGACCATGACCTCGACCGCCTCGGGGTTAAGATCTTTGTCATCGCCCACCAGCCGGGCCAGGATCTGCGCCTTTGACAGTGGATCGCCCGCCCGCTGGATCAGCAGGCGCAGCAGCGCATGTTCACGCGGCGACAGATGCAGCGGCGCGCCGCCCAGCTCGAACCTTTGGCCGTGCTGGTGATAGGTCAGGCTGCCACAGCGGAAAATGCCCTGCGCATGGCCTGCGCGTCGCCGCAGCAGGGCCGATAGACGCGCCTCAAGCTCTGCCACGGCAAAAGGTTTCATCATGAAATCATCGGCGCCGATATGCAGCAGATTGACCCTTTCGCTCAGATCATCGCGCGCGGTCAGGATGATGACGGGCAGGCTGGCGCCGGCGGCACGGATGCGGCGCAGAACCTCGCCGCCATCAATATCGGGCAGGCCCAGATCCAGCAGCAACGCATCGTAATCATCGCTCAATACGCGGTTTACAGCCAGCAGCCCGCGCTCCTCCCAATCGGCAAGGATGCCCTGCGCGCGCAGGGCTTTGACCAACCATTCGGCGAGCTGTTCATCATCTTCGACCAGCAGACAGCGCATTTTGCCCCTCCGCATCGGCGCGGCGATCCGATTATGCAGGCCCAGTCGCAGATCGAGATGCGCGGGTCAAGGTAATGGCAGGTGCTTTCGATGTTGCGGGGTCGGACAAGGCGCAGCCCATGCGGCGCGGTGCGCGAAGGATCGGGGTCGATGGATCATGCGTTTAGATCCAGCCGAACTTTTACGCGGCGTCGTTCATTCTTACGGCAAATCCACCGCGCGCGATCATAATACTATCGCGCGCAGTGCATAACCTGCTGGGCGGCCAATCGCGCGATATAGCCCAACTAAATAACTGATTTATAATATATTAAATTGAATTTTGGGCCACTGAACCTGATATTTTGCCGCCAAATCATAACTTCTACTAATGTTTCAATTCCGCGCCGCGTCTTGGAAGTCACGGGCCTTACCCGTCAATCAGAACCGACAGGCCAGCCACAGGAGGCCGGCCGCGTTTCCAAGGGGGCATCGCGATGGAACAGCAGCCACAGGTCTTGCGCGTCCGCGTGCTTGACAAGCATCTTGGCGATGTGACGGTCCTGAAGTCCGTCGATCTGACCCTGAAAAAGGACAAGCAGGTCTGTGTGATCGGGGCATCCGGCGCCGAGCGCGCACCGATGCGGCCCTGCTGCGACCGAGCTGAGGCGCCGATCAGCGGGCAGATTTATATCCACGGCAGCCGCATCGCGCACAAGACCAGCCGATCCTGTGACCCCTATAGCCGGCGACTGTCGTCCAACAGGGCGGCCAAAGCAGAATTTGGCGTCCCGAAACCCGAACAGCTCAAGGCTTTGCGGCGATGCATCGCGGCCTGACAATTGAAAATTCAAGACATAGGAAGGTATGATATGACCCGAATGATCATCGGCGGCGCCCAAATGGGCGGTATTCAAAAAGCTGAAACACGCGAACAGGTCGTACAGCGTATGCTGGCGCTGATGGATCAGGCCCATGCGGCGGGCGTGTCCTATCTGGCCTACCCCGAGATGACGCTCACCACGTTCTTTCCGCGCTATTACGCCGAATCCCGCGCCGATTTCGACCATTGGTTCGAGACCGAGATGCCAAACCCGCAGGTGCAGCCGCTGTTCGATCGCGCGCGCGCCTATGGCATGGGTTTCTCGTTCGGTTTTTGCGAACTGACCCCCGAGGGGCAGCATTTCAACACCGCGATTGTCGTGTCGCCGACAGGCGATATCGTCCTGACCTATCGCAAGACGCATTTGCCCGGTCATGCCGAGTTCGAGCCAGAGCGCACACACCAACACCTTGAAAAGCGTTACTTTTTGCCCGGCGACACCGGCTTTAACGTGGCACAATCGCAAGGCGTGCAGATGGGGCTGGCGATTTGTAATGACCGCCGCTGGCCCGAAAGCTGGCGTGTGCTGGGGCTGCAGGGGGTCGAGCTGGTCTCGATCGGGTATAACACGCCCTCGCAGAACAACCTGTCGCGTGATGAGGGGCCGGAAAAACGTCTCTATCACCACGAATTGTCGGTCTGCGCCGGCGCTTATCAGAACGCGACCTATGCGATTGCGGTCGCCAAATGTGGTCTTGAGGATGGTTATCACATGATCGGTGGATCGATGATCGTAGATCCCGATGGCTTTGTGATCGCGCGCGCCACGGGTGAGGGCGATGAATTGATCACCGCCGAGGCTGATTTCGACAAATGCGCCTTTGGCCGCTCGACCGTGTTCAACTTTGCCCAGCATCGCCGGATCGAACATTACACGCGGATCGCCACGCAAACGGGGGTCGAGGTGCCGCAATGACGCAATTCGATACGGTCATTCACAGCGGCCAGATCGCGACGGCGGATCAGGTTTTCGCGGGCGATATCGGCATCAAGGACGGCCGCATTATCGCCGTGGCCGAAAAGATCGCGGGCGGTGAGCGCCGGATTGATGCGGGTGGGCGTATCGTCATGCCCGGCGGCATCGAAGGGCACGCCCATATTGCGCAGGAAAGCTCGGCCGGGGTGATGACGGCGGATGATTATCTGTCCGGCTCGATCTCGGCGGCCTATGGCGGCAACTCCAGCTTTATCCCCTTTGCGGCGCAGCATCGCGGCCAAAGCATTGATCACGTGCTGGAAACCTATGGCGCACGGGCGCGCCGTTCTGTCATCGACTATTCGTGGCATCTGATCATCTCGGACCCGACCGAGGCGGTGTTGCAAGACCAGCTACCGCGCGCGTTTCAGCAAGGCATCACCAGTTTCAAGGTCTTCATGACCTATGATCTGATGAACCTGGGTGACGGCGGGATGCTGGATATCCTGACAGTGGCGCGCGCACATGGCGCGATCACGATGGTCCATGCCGAGAATAACGACATGGTCAAATGGATGAACCGCCAGCTTGCGGCGCGCGGGCTGACCGCGCCGCGCTATCACGCGATCTCGCGCCCCGAACTGGCCGAGGAAGAAGCGATCAACCGCGCGATCCAGCTGGCGAAACTGGCCGATGCGGCGCTGTTCATCGTCCATGTCTCGACCGCCGGCGGCGCCGCGATTGTGCGGCGCGAAAAGTTCAACGGGGCCAAGCTGTTCGCGGAAACCTGCCCGCAATATCTGGCGCTGACGCGCGATGATCTGGATCGACCGGGCACCGAGGGCGCAAAATTCATGTGCTCGCCGCCGTTGCGTGGACGCGAGACGCAGGACGCGCTGTGGCACCATATGGCGATGGGCACGTTTGAAAGCGTCAGCTCGGATCATGCGCCTTATCGCGCGGATGAAACGGGGAAATTCACCGCAGGCTTTGATGTTGCCTATCCCAAGATCGCCAATGGTATGCCCGGGATCGCCATGCGCCTGCCGTGGCTGTTTTCCGAAGGTGTGGTCAAAGGGCGCATCACGCTTGAACAATTCGTGGCGCTGTCCGCGACCAACGCCGCCAAGACCTTTGGCTGCACGACCAAGGGTCGCATCGCCCCCGGTATGGATGCCGATATCGCGATCTGGAACCCAGACGTCACCCGCACCGTTACCCTGGCCGATCAGCACGACAATATGGATTATACCCCGTTCGAGGGCTTGCAGATCACAGGCCGTCCCGAGCATGTGCTGACGCGCGGTGCCAGCGTGATCGCGGATGGCAAGCTGGTCGGCACCGAGGGGCAGGGCCAGTTCTTTGGCCGCGCGCCCGTTGATCTGCGCGCACGCCCAGGTGTGGCGCTGCCGGAATTCGACCCGGCGCAGAACTTTGGCACGGAGCTGCGCTGATGGGACGTATTCTGGTGGTGAACCCCAATAGCAGCGTCGATGTCACCTCGGGCATTATCGCGGCGCTGGCCCCGTTCGGCGATCATTTCGAGGTGGTCGGCATGGACGAAGGGCCCGCGACCGTCGCGACTGAGGAACATGTCGCCCGCGCAGGATTGGCCTTTGCCGAGCTTGCGGCGAGGCGGCCCGATGCGGCGGCTTTCGTCACGGCCTGTTTTTCGGACCCGGGCCTTGATCTGGCGCGTGCCCGCGTGCCGCAGCCGGTCTTTGGCATTCAAGAGGCTGGGATCCTTTCGGCGCTGGCCGTCGCGGATCGCTTTGGCATCGTCGCGCTGTCGCCCGCCTCGGTCCAGCGCCATCTGCGTAAGCTGCGTCTGATGGGGGTGGATCGCCGTCTTGCGGGGGAACTCGCGCTGCCGGGGGTTTCGGCCGTAGCTTCGGGGCATGATCCGCGCGTCTTTGATATGCTGGTTGATCTGGTTGGCCAGTTGAAAGATCGCGGTGCAGGGGCTGTCGTGCTGGGCTGTGCCGGTATGGCGCCGATCCGCACGCGGCTCGAGGATCGCACCGGTGTTGCGATTATCGACCCCGTGATCGCGACCGGTGCCATGGCCCTTGGGTCGCTGGTCGCCCGGCAAGCCGTCTAAGCCCGCGACGGGAAAGCAGGGGCTGGTTGCGAACCTTGGTCCCTGCCAGCGTTACAGCGCACGCCATTTCCCGTCGCTAAGATCGGCTTTACCAATCCCGCGCGGTACCACGGCCTGTATGAAAACCTTCAGTCTAACCGCGGTCAGCGGGCATTTCGATGTGCCGGCGCTGATTGAGGATCTGGATGGTTGCGGGCGTTTGCGGATCAGATCGGGCAGCACACCGATGTCACGTCAGCTCTGCCGGTCAAGATGCGACACGCGAAGTGATGCGGGCCCTATCGACAGCAGGTTCTGGAGGCGGAGATGAGGCGGTAATGGAGTGCGCCGAACGCCATGGATCGAAACAATAATCTGAAACCACCCGCAGCAGCAGGCGTGAACTGCCTTGGGAATGGGCGCCGACACCCCGGAAATGGGTCTTAACGGGCGGGCGTTAAAGGCGGCGCGGAACGTCTTTTCTTTTGGCGGCGCGCGCTTTTTGAATTCTATTTGTCGACAAGATAAATAATCACCGTATAACCTTTGGGAAAGTGACCCAAAGGGAATGAGAATGAGCGAGACTATTTTTACCGGCTGCATCCCCGCGCTGATGACGCCGTGCAAGCCTGACCGCAGCCCCGATTTCGATGCGCTGGTGCGCAAGGGGCAGCAGTTGATCGCGGCGGGCATGTCGGCGGTCGTCTATTGTGGCTCGATGGGCGACTGGCCGCTGCTGTCGGATGCCGAGCGGATGGAGGGTGTCGCGCGCTTGGCAGGCGCGGGCGTTCCCGTGATCGTCGGCACCGGCGCGGTGAATACGAAATCTGCGGTGGCAATTGCCGCCCATGCCGCCAGCGTCGGGGCCAAGGGGTTGATGGTCATCCCGCGCGTGCTGTCGCGCGGGCCGATTGTCGCCGCGCAAAAGGCGCATTTTCAGGCGGTGCTGGCCGCCGCGCCCGATCTGCCCGCTGTCATCTATAACAGCCTGTACTATGGCTTTGCCACGCGCGCGGATCTGTTCTTTGCGCTGCGCGCGGAGCATCCGAACCTGATCGGGTTCAAGGAATTTGGCGGCGGTGCGGATCTGACCTATGCGGCGCAGAATATCACATCGGGCGATGCGGGCCTGACGCTGATGGTGGGCGTGGACACGCAGGTTTGCCACGGGTTCATCAATTGCGGCGCCAAGGGCGCGATCACCGGCATCGGCAATGCGCTGCCGCGCGAAGTGCTGCATCTGGTGGCGCTCTCGCAAGCGGCGGCGGCGGGCGATGCCGAGGCGCGCCGCAAGGCCTATGAGCTGGAACAGGCGCTGCTGGTGCTGTCCTCGTTTGATGAGGGCCCCGATTTGGTGCTGTATTACAAATACTTGCTGGTTCTGAACGGCAATGCGGAATATGCGCTGCATTTCAACGAGAGCGACGCGCTGACGCCATCGCAGCAGGCCTTTGTCACCACGCAATACCAGCTGTTCAAAGACTGGTATGCCAACTGGGCAGCCTAAGACGGGGCAGCGCGAAATGAGGGGGGGCCGCAAGGCCCCCTTTTCAGATCAGCACAAAGCCATGCGCATAGGGGTCGCGGTCGTCGATGAAGATCGTGTTGAAGCCGGTCTGCCGCGCCCAGCCACCGATCGAGGGGATGATCGCCGGCTGGCCCGCAACCTCGGCCGCTGCCTCGACGCGACCCTTAAAGATCGAGCCGATGATGCTCTCGTGCCAAAACGCATCGCCGACGCTCAGTTTTCCCTTGGCCGCAAGCTGCGCCATGCGGGCGGAGGTGCCGGTGCCGCAGGGGCTGCGGTCGATGGCTTTGTCACCATAGAACACGGCATTGCGGGCATGGGCCCCATCCACTGTGGGCGCGCCTGTCCATTGAATATGGCTGAGGCCATTGATCGCAGGGGTTTCGGGGTGGATGAATTCGTATTTCGCGTTCAGCGCGCGGCGCAGGCGCGGCGAGAGGGTCACAAGGTCACTGGCGGTATAATCGGCCATGTCGCGGAAGTTTTTCTGCGGCTCGACAATCGCATAGAAATTGCCGCCATAGGCGACATCGACCACAATCTCGCCCAGACCTTCGACCTCGGCAGTCAGGCCTTCGGCATGCAGGAAGCTGGGGACATTGGTCAGGCGCACCTCTTCGACAAAGCGGCCGTCTTGGCGGTACTCAATATCGACGCGGCCGGCGGGGGCCTCGATCGACAGGCGGCCGGGCGTGCGGGGGGTGATCAACCCGTTTTCAATCGCCATAGTGATGGTGCCGATCGTGCCATGGCCGCACATCGGCAGACAGCCCGAGGTCTCGATGAAAAGCACTGCCACATCGCAATCGGGGCGCGTGGGCGGATAAAGGATCGAGCCGGACATAATGTCGTGGCCGCGCGGCTCGAACATCAGGCCGGTGCGGACCCAGTCGAACTCGCGCAGGAAATGGGCGCGCTTTTCAATCATATTCGCGCCCTGCAACTGCGGGCCGCCGCTGGCAACAAGGCGGACGGGGTTGCCGCAGGTATGGCCGTCAAGGCATTGAAACGTATGGTTTGTCATGCGCGATATCCGAAAAAGCGGGTGGGGCGATAGGGGGTCAGGTCGATCTGGGGCGGGGCACCCGCGATCAGATCGGCCACAAGGCGCGCGGTGCCCGCTGATTGGGTCAGGCCAAGGTGGCCGTGGCCAAAGGCCAGCACGATGCGCGGATCATCGGGATGCGCCCCGATCACCGGCAGGCTGTCGGGCATCGAGGGGCGAAAGCCCATCCATTGTGTCCCGCCAGAGGTGACCAGATCGGGCATAAAGCGCTTTGCCTTTGCCAGCAGCGCATCGGCGCGGGCCATATTGGGCGGCAGGTCCATCCCGCCCAGTTCCACCGCACCGCCGACACGGACTCCATCGCCGATACGGGTGACGACAAAGCCGTGGTCGGCAAAGGTCACATGGGTGCGCAGGTCAAAGGCGCCAGCGGGCAAGGTGGTGTTATAGCCGCGTTCCGTATCCAGCGGCAGCCGCAAGTTCATGTCCTGCAGCAGCGGGTTGCTAAAGGCGCCGGTCGCAAGGACGATGCGGTCAAAGCGATCTGGGCCGGTGGGGGTGGCAAGGGTCACGCCGGCATCGCTGGGGGTGATGGCCGTCACCGCGGCGATTTTCAGTTTGGCGCGCAGGCGCTGCGCCTCGATCAGGACGGCCTCGGTCCAGATGGCGGGGTCGGTGACATTCGACCATGCGGGCGTAAAGGCGGCATGGGTAAAGCGCGGGACAAGGCCGGGCTGAATGGCGGCAATGGCGGCAGGTGCGGTCAGCAGATCGACGGCGATACCATGCTGCTGCCGCACCCTTAAGCCGGGCATGGCGGCGGCAAAGGCGGCCTCGCCCTCGTAAAGCTGTAACTGCCCGTCGGTGCGGATCAGGTCTTGCAGGTGATAGTCACGCAGCAGATCCGCCAGCGCGGCTTGCGAGACCTGCATCAGCGCGACCTGCGCGGCCACTGCCGTAGCATAGCGGTCGCGCCAACTGGCCCGCCAAAAGCGCAGCAGCCACGGCGCGATGCGCAACGCATAGGCGGGCGGCAGCGACAATGGCCCCAGCGGGTCGAGCAGCCATTTCGGCGCTTTGCGCAGGATGCCGGGCGTGGCCAGCGGGATGATATCGGCAAAGGCAAACGCCCCCGCATTCCCGCGCGAAGTTTCCGCCGCGACGCCTTTGCGGTCGAAAATTACAACCTCATGTCCCGCACGGGCCAATGCCAGCGCCGATGTGGCGCCGATGATGCCCGCTCCGATCACGCCAATGCGCATATCTTGCCCTGCTGCGATTTTAACCCAGCGCTAACACTGTGCATGCGCTCTGTCGACAATAAAAATTTAACAAGACCTATGGCTCTGTATGCATGAACCATGCAAGACTGCGCCAGCCCTTTTTCGATAGGATCACAGCCATGAGCAAAGCGCCCGACAAGCTCGAGCCCTCCATTTTGAAACGCGGCGCGGGTGTGTCCTATGTCTACGAGTCGCTGCGCAATGAAATTATCGAGTTGAAGCTGGCGCCGGGCACCCCGATTGACGAAGTGCAATTGGCCGAGCGTTTTGCCCTGTCGCGCACCCCCATACGCGAGGCGTTGGTGCGCCTTGCGGCCGAGGGGTTGATCACCACGCTGACCAACCGCGCAACAATCGTATCGCAGATCGATTTCCTGAACCTGCCGGATTTCTTTGATGCGTTGACGCTGATGTATCGGGTGACGACGCGGCTGGCGGCTGCGAACCACCGCCCCGAGGATATCCCCGCCATTCGCGCCCTGCAGGACGAATTCGTGGCGGCGGTCGAGGCAAAGAATGTCATGGCGCTGATCCTGACCAACCGCGATTTCCATCTGGCCATCGCGCGCGCAGGCGGCAATCAATATTACATCGATCTGTTCACCCGTCTGCTGGATGAGGGGCGGCGCATTCTGCGGCTGTATTATTCCTCGTTCAACGACAATCTGCCGCGCCAATATGTGAACGAGCATGAGGATATGATCGCCGCCATTATTGCGCGTGATGTGACGCGCGCCGATGAATTGGCGCGCGCCCATGCCGATCAGATCGTGCGGCAGATCCAGTCCTATATCTCGGCGGATAACCGGCAGAATGCGCAGATGGGCCTGTAGGGCTTATGCGCCTGTCACAATGGGGCCCAGCGTGCCGCGCCCCCATTGCGTCCATGACCCGTCATAAATCGTGCCGGTCTGGCCGATCCGGGCAAGACCAAGGGTCAGCGTCGCCGCCGTCATGCCTGATCCGCAGGTCAGCACGGTATCGGTGCCGGATTTTTCTGCAAACAGCGTTTCCAACTGATCCACGCTGGCGAATTGGCCGGTGGTCGTATCGGTCAACTGGTCAAAGGGCACATTCGTCGCACCCGGCATATGGCCGGATGTGAGCCCCGCGCGCGGCTCTGGCGCGGTGCCTTGGAAACGCGGCGCGCCGCGGGCGTCGATGATCGGGCGAGTGCCTGCGGCAACAACCTCGGCCATCTCGGTGCCCGATAGCACGCGGCGGGTATCCAGCACCCAGTCTTTCACGGGAACAGTGGCGGTATTGGTCGGTGCGCCTTCTTCCAGCGGCAGGCCCAGTTTTTGCCAGTACAGTAGTCCGCCATCCAGCACGCGCACATCTGGGACGCCATAGGCCGTCAGCGTGAACCAGACGCGCGGCGCAGAAAAATGGTTCACGCTGCGGTCATAGACCACGACCGGCTTGCTGCCGTCGATCCCCAGCGCCGCCATCGCCGCGCCAAATGTCACGGCATCGGGCATCATATGGGGCAGGTCGCTGGAATGATCCGCCACCTTGTCGATCTCGAAATACCGCGCGCCGGGCAGGCGCAGCGCGTCATAGGCGGCGCGGGCCGCAACAGGGTCGGAGGGCATGAAATAGGTCGCATCGAGCAGCACGACATCATGCAGGCTGATGGCCAGTTTTTCGGGCGAGATAAGCGGATCGGTCATAGTGCAGTCCATTCTAGGGGCGGAATTACCGCGCTGGTCTCCACCCTAGGGCAGGGGCGACATGGGTGGCAATGTTTTCCATCAGCTCGACATTCTCGGCATGGCTGAAACCGGGGGGCAGGAAGATCAGCAATTCGCCCGCCTCGCGCACCGCGACATCGGCCAGCAAATAGTCGATCACCTCGGCGGGCGAGCCGACGATTTCTGGGCTCATGAGGCCGCCGGTGGAATTGGCGCGGCCTGCGGGCTCGGCCGGGGTTAGCGCGCCTTTGGGGCGCGAGGCGGCGGGGCCCTGCGATTGGCGCAAATCGCCATAGCCTTGGTAAAGGGCGCGCTGGCGGTCATTGAGGGCCGGAAAGAATGTGCGCGCGGTTGTAAAGCGCGGGGCGCGATCCGTGCGGGTCCATGCCGCGCGATGCGCATCGACCACCGCCTTTTGCGCCGCATCGAACGGCAGGCCGAGGCTGGGCGCGATCGCCGACAGTACCAGATCGAGGCCCAACCCCGCTGCACGCTGCGCGCTATCGGGCGTGCCCGCGCCATACCAGATGCGGTCAGCCAGCCCAGGGCTGAGCGGGCGCAGGTGCAGATCATCGCCCTGCGGCGTCGTCCCGTAAGATGTGCCGCGAATGGCATCGAGGAAATCCACGACTTTCTTGGGCGTTGCCTTTGCCCAACCGGGGCCGTCTGTGCCGTTGAAAATCGCATCAAAGCTGGGAATGCCGCCCGCGATGCCCAGCTCGACCCGCCCTCCGGACAGCAGATCAAGGGTCGAGACATCCTCGGCCAGACGGATCGGATGCTCATAACCCATTGGGATAATGGCGGTGCCCAGCGTGATATGCTGGGTCACCGCGCTGGCCGCCGCCAGCACCGTCAGGGGGGAGCTGACGTAATTGTCGAAATGGCGGTTGCGGATCCAGCCCGCGTCATAGCCCAGCTGTTCGCCTAGGCGAAACAGATCAACGGCGTCGCGGTGGCCTTGGGCCGCGCCGCCTGCATCATGTTCGCTAAAGGCGCCATTGGTCAAAAAGCCAAGGCGCAGACGCGGAATGGTCGTGGTCATCATCAGTCTTTCAAAAGCACATCACGAATGTGGCGGGTTTGGGGCGCTTCGCCCAAGGTTTGCGCAAGGCCCAAAAGGCGCTGGACGCGGGCATTCAGCGGCGCGTCCAGCCCATGCTGGCGCGCCAGCAGGACGATATCGCCGTTCAGGTAATCAACCTCGGAGGGTTTGCCGCGCGCGAAGCTTTGCCAGGTCGAGCGCTGCGCCGCGCTGTTGGTGTTGCCGGCGGGCACGCGGTTGGTGCCAAGTTCGACCGCGATATCCACATCCGGTGCACCAAGATCGAGGTTCACGCCTGCGGCACTTAGGATGGCACGTGTTTCGGCCGTCAGGGCGGCGGTCAGCGCGCGGCGTTCATCGGCGGTGCCTTCGAATACGTCGACGGCATTGGTTGCGTTGAACAGCAGCTTTTCATATTTGCGCGCGGTGATGTTGTCGCGGATGCGGGTGACGAAACCGGCGGCTTCGAAATCACCGGCGATCTGCGCCAGAGTGTCATCCGTGGGCAGGCTGGCACCCGTCAGGCGGCCCAGTTGGAAATAGCCGTTCTTGGGCGCCGCGCGCGAGGTGACATGGCCGGGTTCAAGGTAAGAGACCGGCACAATGCTGGCGACCGAGATCACCTGAGAAAAGCGGCGACGGGCGATATCCTCGGCGGCGGTGCCGTTTTGCAAGATGACGATGGGCAGATCGGCGGCCAACGCACCGGGCGCGCCGGATGTGTCGCCCTCTAGCGGCTGCCAGGCCCATTGGGTCACAACCTGTTCGACATCTTGGGTTTTGGTCGCGACGACCAGAATATCATTGCGGGTAAGGCGGGCGGCCTCGGGGCTATTGGCGACCGCAATCTGCACCTGATCGGTGCCTTGAGGGTGGTGAAGGTGCAGCGGGGCGGTGGACAGCGCCTGATATTGCGCGCCGCGCGTGATCAGCAGGGCATTGAGGCCCGCCAAAGTCAGGCGGCCCGCCAGTTGCATACCAATGGCGCCGCCGCCGATGATGACATAACGATGGGTCAAATTCGCTCCAAATCTAGGGATTGTCCGCTTAAGGATTGTCCGGGGATCGCCGCCAGCAGGCGACGCGTGTAGGGGTCTGTGCTTGCGTCAAAGACCTGCGCGGTCGGGCCGGATGAGACGATCCGGCCTTGGTTCAACACGTGAACTTCATCCGATATTTGCCGCACCACCGCCAGATCATGCGAGATAAACAGATAGGTGAGCTGGAATTCCGCCTGCAGATCGACCAGCAATTGCAGGATCTGCCCCTGCACCGAGACATCGAGCGCCGAGACCGGCTCGTCCAGCACCAAAAGGTCGGGTCGCAAGATCAGCCCGCGCGCGATGGCGACGCGCTGGCGCTCGCCCCCCGACAGCTCGGACGGCAGGCGCGTCAGATAGCTTTGCGGCAAAGCGACGGCATCCAGCGCCTCGGATGTGCGGCGGTGCAGCGTGGCGCGGGTCGGGCGATCGAAATTCGCCAGCGGCTCGGCAATGCTTTGGGCGACGGTAAAGCGGGGATCGAGGGCGGAGTAAGGGTTCTGGTAAACCATCTGCACGCGACGAAAATGCTGGCGCAGCGCGCGGTGGCCCTGTTGCGGCACCGGCACGCCGTCGAATGTCAAAATGCCGCTGTCGATGCGCTCTAACCCCGTGATCGCGCGGGCGAGGGTCGATTTGCCCGAGCCGCTTTCCCCCACAATCGCCACGGTCGAGTGCCGCGCAATATTCAGCGAGACGCCATGCAGCACCGGGTGACTGCCAAAGCGTTTCGTCAGCGCCTGCGCCTGCACAAGTGCTGCGCCCGGCGCGGCGGGGGATAGGCCCGCCGACGGCGCACGGCGCGCGCCATGCAGCGCGGGGGCGGCGGCGATCAGCGCTTGGGTATAGGCATGGCTGGGGCGTGTCAGCACCTGTCGCACCGGCCCCTGTTCGACCATCTTGCCGAGCTGCATGACGATGCTGCGGTCGGTGCGGTCGGCGGCAACACCGATGTCATGGGTGATCAACAAGACGGCGGTATTGAACTCTTGCCGCAGTTTATCCAATTGATCCAGCACGATGCGCTGCACTGTTACATCAAGACCCGAAGTTGGCTCATCTGCGACGATCAGTTTGGGGTTCGATGAGAACGCCATTGCGATCAGCACACGCTGTTGCTGGCCGCCCGATAGCTCATGCGGGAATTGGTTCAGGCGCTGGAGGGGGCGGTCGATGCCGACGCGGTCCAGCAAATCGGCGGCACGCGCGCGGGCCTCGGGCGGGGTGGCAAGGCGGTGGAGGATCAGGTTCTCGACCATCTGCGCGCCGATCTTGCGCACGGGATTCAGCGAGACGTTTGGATCTTGCGGCACCAGCGCCAGTTGGTTGCCCAGGATCTGCCGCCACAAAGGATCACGCCAGGATGTGATTTTCTCGCCGCCAATGGTCAGGCTGCGATAGGTCGCACTGGCATTGGGCGCGAGCAACCCCAGCACCGCCATCCCCAGCGAGGTTTTCCCCGAGCCGCTTTCACCGACCAGCGAGACAGCCTCGCCCGCGCCGATCTGCAGGTTGATATCGTTCAAGATGGTGCGGCTCTCGCCCGTCTTTGTGCGATAGGACAGGGTGAGGCCGTTAAGGTCGAGGGCGAGATCGTTCATTTTACAAGGCTCTGATCGGGGTCGAGGGCGCGGCTGATGCGGTTCGCGGCCAGCACGGTTGAAATGATGACAAGGCCGGGGGACAGCGTTAGCCAAGGCGCGACGGCGATGAAATCGCGCCCGCCCGAGATCAGCGAGCCCCATTCGGGTTGCGGCGGCTGCGCGCCGTAACCAAGAAAGCTGAGGGCCGAAATCGCGAGGATTGCGCCGCCAAATTCCAGCGCGGCCAGCGTCAGCACCGTGCCCGCCGCATTCGGCAGGATATGGCGGAACAGGATCGTCAGGCGCGAGGCGCCGCCCAGGCGCGCGGCCTCGATATAGCGGCTGGCGGCGACGCGGACGACCTCGGCGCGCATCAGGCGGGCAAAGACCGCGACCGAGGCGATGCCGACGGCAATGGCGACCTTGGTTGCGCCAAATCCCAGCGCCGCGACGACCGCCATCGACAGCAAAAGGCCGGGGATCGCGAGCAGCACATCGACAAGGCGCATGATGACCGCATCGGCCCAGCCGCCCAGATAGCCCGAGATCAACCCGATCAGCGAGCCGACCACCAGCGCAATGGCGACGGCCAGCGCGGTGGCGGCAAGCGATGGCCCCGCGCCATAGATCACCCGCGCGAACAGGTCGCGGCCGAATTGATCGGTGCCGAACCAATGCGCCGCCGACGGCCCTTGCAGCGCGGCGGCGGTGTCGGCGTAAAGCGGGTCGTAATGGGTGAACAGGCTGGGCACCACCGCCGCCAGCGCGATCAGCGCCACCAGCGCAAGGGACAGAATAATCCCGATATTTTGGGTGAAGCCGGGCAGGCACGCATTGCGGGCGCGGGGCATGGACAGGTCGGACATAAGGCCCCCTCAGACCGCGCGGGGGCGGCGGATGCGCGGGTCAAGCGCCGGATAGGCAGCATCGACCAGCAGGTTGATGACGACAAAGACAAAGGCAGAGAACACCACCATGAATTGCACCAGCGGGATGTCCTGCTGGGTGACGGCCCGCTCGATCAACCGGCCAAGCCCGCCGCGCGAGAAGACGGTTTCGGTGATGATCGTGCCGGTCAGCAGGTTGCCAAAGATGATCGCGGCCATGGTCAGCGCGGGCAGGATGGCGTTACGTGCGACGTGGCGGTGCAGGATGTCCCATTGCGACAGGCCGCGGGCGCGGGCGACCTGCACGAAGGGTTGCCGCCATGTGCCCAGCAGGCTTTTCGTCAGGATCTGCCCGATGATCGCCGCCGTCGGCAGCGCCAGCGTCACCACCGGCAGGATCATCGACAGCGCGCCGCGATTGGGCAGCGAGGGCACCCAGCGCAGCTGAAAGGCAAAGACCTGCAACAGCACAAGCCCGATCCAGAACCCCGGCAGGGCCAGAATGGTCGGCGGGATGCTTTGCAGCACTTGCCGCAGCCACCCCATCCGGGTCATCGAGGCGGCCACCGCAAGCGCCACCCCCAGCACCAGCGCAAGGCCAAGCGCGAGCAGGCTGAGGTGCAGCGTGGCGGGCAGCACCTCGGCCACGAGGTCGGTGACGGGGCGGCGGTGCTGGATGGAATTGCCGAAATCGAGGGTCAGGAATTGGCCAAGGCGCTGAAAATACTGGGCGATCCAGCCTTGATCCAGGCCGAATTCCGCATTCAGCGCGGCGACCGTCTGCGCATCGGGCGCGCCTGCCGCGCCATCCTGTCCCAGCAGCAGCGAGACAGGGTCCGAGGGCAGCAGATATAGGATCACAAAGCTGAAGGTGAAGGCGGCCCAAAGCACGAAGGCTGATTGCCCAAGGCGCGCCGCCCAGAATTTCAAAATCGCCATAGCCAAATCCTGACGGGGTTAGCGGTCGGTGAAGACGTCGAAGAACACCAGCTTGGTCTCGCCATCCAGACGCAGACCGTGACCGCTGGGATGGATCGCATAGGTCCAGGCGCGATCAACCAGCGGCACAACCAGTGCGTTTTCAATCAGATAGCGTTGGACATCTGCGGCGGCTGCGGCGCGGGCGGCGGTATCAATCGCGGATTCCTGCACCAGCAGCAGATCATCGAGCTCCGAGGCCGGGCTGCGCGCCACGCCCTGCGACGTGCGGTTCGAATTCCAGACCGCGTTCAGGATTGCGGGGTCGGCGCGGGTCATCTGCCATTTGTAGATGTCATATTCACCCGCCTGCACCCGCGCGGTCGAGGTCGCGCTATCCAGCCGCTCGATATTGTAGTCGATGCCAACGGCAGCGAGCTGCTGTTTCACCAACTGATCCGAGGCCGGGCTGGACATGATGATCCGCACGGAGAGGCGCTGGCCGTCGCGGCTGCGGAAGCCGTCCTCGCCGCGCAGCCAACCGGCCTCGTCCAAAATGGCGTTGGCGCGGCCCTCGTCAAAGGTCAGCAGGTCGCTGAAATCGGCCCAGCCGGGGGTGCTTTCGGACAGAACGGCGGTGCGCGGCGTCCAGCTGGGGCCCCAGACGGTGCGGATCAGCTCTTCGCTGTTGATGGCATGCTGGATGGCTTGGCGCACGGCGTCATCTTGGCCGATGGCGGTCTCGCGGTTGAAGATCAGCGATTCCGTCATGCCGGGGATATGCGGTGACAGCAGCGTCAGGCCCAGCTGTTCCAGCAGCGGCACATGTTGGAAGGCGATATTCGATGCCGAATGCACTTCGCCCGTCTGGACGGCGCCGGCGCGGTTGCCGGCCTCGGGGATCACGACCAGATGCAGCGCATCGACATAGGCGTCGCCGGTGTGGCCCGCCAGGCTGGAATGGCTGTCATAGCCGTCGCGGCGTTGCAGCACGATCTCGGTATCGCCCTGATAGCTGGCGGTGATGAAGGGGCCAGAGCCTGCGAAGTCACCGGCACAAAGCGCATCTGCGGATTTGCCCAGATCGTTGGGCGAGATCAGCCCGAACCATGCGCCCGACAGTGCTTGCAGGAATTGCACGGCGGGGCGGTCAAAGGTGATGCGGACGGTCTGCGGGTCGATCACCTCGGTGCCGGTGTAACCGATCAGCAGCGGCGCGGCGCCCACGGCACGGGGGCCAAGCGCGGCGATGCGGTCGATATTGGCCTGCACCGCCGCCGCATCAATCGGCGCGCCATCGGCAAAATGGCTGCCCTGCCGCAGATGGAAGGTAAAGGTTTGGGCATCCTCGGAAATGTCCCAGCGCTCGGCGATCCATGGCACGATGGCGCCGGTCTGCGGGTCTTGGTCAACCAGCGAATCCACCAATTGGCGGCCCACGTTCAGCGCGACGTGAAAGATCTGGGTCGGCGGGTCGATACAGGTCACCGCCGCTTCCAGCGCATGGTAATAGGTGCCGCCGGTGGTGGGCGCAGGCTGCGCATAGGCGGCGAGGGCGGGCAATAGGCTAGCGATGGCCGACGCACCCGCGACGGCCTTGACGTAAGACACCATGAATTGGCTCCTGTGGGGTGGGTCTTGGGGCGGATGGCCCGGCAATGAATGACGACTAATAGGGTAGAGATTACGCCTGCGCGCCGATCCCGGTCAATCACAGCGCATAGAATGATCTGCGCGATTGCGAAGGCATGCAGAAAACGAACCTATCGTTTTTTATTCCAATGCGGGTAGAGTGCCAAAAGCAGCCATCTGCTGCGGTGTTGAAGTCCGAATCATCGCGCATGATCTATGGATCATAAGGCTCATCTATGAATTATAGATCATATTGACAGATTATGATCTTTGGATCATGATCTGCACATGGACCATATCATTCGCTCACCCAAAGATATCGGACATGTGCTGCGGCAGGCCCGCAAGGCAGGGGGGCTGTCGCAGGCTGACCTTGCCGCAAAAGCGGGCCTGTGGCAGCGCACGGTTTCCACGCTGGAAACCGGCGCGGCGGATGCAAGGCTGGAAACGCTGTTTGATCTGCTCGCCGCGCTGGATCTGGAATTGCAGGTCGTGCCGCGCAGCCGCACCGATCCCGACAGTTTTGCCGATCTGTTCTGATGGGACGTCGCCGGGCCTATCCGCCATTGGATGTCTATATGAACGCACGTCTTGTCGGGCAGTTTGCGCGGCAAAGCGGGGGCGCGCATCTGTTCACCTATGCGCAAAGCTGGCTGGACTGGCCGGGCCGGCTGCCGATCTCGCGGGCGTTGCCATTGCAGGGCGCACGCCATCAAGGCGCGGCGGTGATTGCGGTTTTTGACAACCTGCTGCCCGATCACCCGCAGATCCGCGACCGTCTGGCGGCGCGGGTCGGGGCGGGCGGTGCGGATGCGTTCAGCCTGCTGGCCGAGATTGGGCGCGATTGCGTCGGCGCGCTGCAATTTCTGCCAGCGGGCGAGGTGCCTGACGCGCAGGGGCTGCAGGCCGATCCGCTGAGCGCGGCGCAGATTGGCGCGCTGCTATCGAACCTGAGCGCCGCGCCGCTGGGGCTGGACCGCACGCGGGACTTCCGCATTTCGGTCGCTGGGGCGCAGGAAAAGACGGCGCTGCTGCGGCAGGGCGATCAGTGGTTCGCGCCGCGCGGGGCGACCCCTACGACCCATATCCTGAAACCCGCGATCGGGCTGCTGCCCAGTGGGGTCGATCTGCGCAACGCCCCCCAGAACGAGCATTTCTGTCTGCGCCTGCTGGCCGGTTTCGGTCTGCGCGTGGCTGACACGCAGGTTGCGGATTTCAATGGCCTCAGCACGCTGGTTGTCACCCGGTTTGACCGGCTGTGGACGGCGGATGGGCGGTTGATCCGCCTGCCGCAAGAGGATTGCTGTCAGGCCCTCGGCGTGCCGTCCAGCCTGAAATATCAAAGCGATGGCGGCCCGGGCATCCGCGAGATCAGCGCGCTGTTGCAGGCCAGCGATCAGCCGGTGCAGGACCGGTTGGATTTTTTCAAGGCGAATATCCTGTTCTGGCTGATGGGCGCGACCGATGGCCATGCCAAGAATTTCAGCCTGTCCATGGCCCCCGGCGGGCGGTTCCGGCTGGCACCGCTGTATGATGTGATCAGCCTGCAACCGGCGCTGGCGGCGGGGCAGATGCAGCCCGGGGATATGCGCCTCGCGATGCGGATGGGGGCAAGCCGCTATTATCGCATAGGGGATATCACCGGCCGCCATATTCTGGAAAGCGGGCTGGATGCCGGATTGTCGCGGGTGCAGGTCCTGGCGATTTGCGCTGAGATTGCCGAAAGCGCCGCCGCGGCCTTTGAGGCGGCATCAGACACAGTGCAGGACCAGGAGATGATCGCGGCGATCCGCGCGGGGTTTGACCAGCGCTTGCCCAGACTGATGACAATGACCTGAAAAAACGAGGCGACCCGCACGGGACAATGCGGGTCGCGGGGGCCGGGACAACCCCTGTTCTCGGCTTATCTGGCAGTTCATATCCATCTAAGCGACATGGAAAGAACGCAAGAGGCGGGCGGTGGTTCCCACCTTTTTTGCAATTATTCCGAAACAGCGTTGGCGAGGACTTTTTTCGACGTGATCTTGCGCAATGTCGACAGCAGCATGTCGGGCGAGGCGGGTTTGGCAAGGATCGGGGCGTCGGGATAACCGGTCGGCAGATGTTCGCGGCCATAGCCAGAGACAAAGCAAAACGGCACGCCGCGATCATGCAAGATCCGCGCCACCTGATCGACCGGATCGCCCGCCAGATTACCATCGAGCAGCGCGACATCAACATCGGCCAGTTGGGCCGACCGCACCGCCTCGTCGAGGCTGCGCGCCACCGCCACAATGGTTGCGCCGCCTTCTTCGAGGCCGAGGCTGATATCCATGGCGACCAGCGGCTCGTCCTCGACCACCAGCACGCGCAGGCCCGCAATGGCGGCATCGCGGGTCGGGGCGGGCTGCTGATGCGGGACGGCAATAGCGCGGGGGCTGTGCATCCGCTCAAAGCCGCGCGCGACCTTGATTGTCCAGACCACGCCTTCGGGCCGCCAATCGACGCTGGCGCGGCTGTCGCCAAATCCGGTGGCAATCAAGGACGAGCCAAAGCCCTTGCCCTGCGGTTGGGAAACAGGCGGGCCGCCGCTTTCGCGCCATTCCAGCACCAGATCCTCGCCCTCGATCTGCCATTTCAGGGTGACATGGCCATCGGGGGTCGAAAGCGCGCCATATTTTGTGGCATTCGTGCCGAGTTCGTGCAGCACCAGCGCAAGGCGCAGCGTGTTTTCCGGCGAGAGGGCGATTTTCGGCCCCTCGCGGTGCAGGCTGTCATTGTCCAGCGTGCCGGCCTTGATCTGATCGTCGATCACCTCGTCCATCGAGGCGCTGGACCATGTCACATTGGACAAGATCGAATGGGCGCGCGCAAGCGCCTGCAAACGGCCCGAAAACCGCCCGCCGAATTCCTTTAGATCGCCAGAGGTGCGCAGCGTCTGCCGCATGATTGCCTGCACATTCGCCAAGGTGTTTTTGATGCGGTGGTTCAATTCACCCACCAGCAGCGAGCGGACTTCTTCGGCGCGGTGGCGTTCGGTCACATCCAGAATTTGCAGCGACAGCGAGGTGCGCCCCAGCGCGGGATCGGTCAGAACCGAGCCGTAAATTTCGCAGTTCAGCGGCCCGCCGGGGCTGGTTGCAAGGATTTCCGCCGTGTGGCGCGCATGATGATCCAGCGATGCGACCCAGTTATGCAGCATATCCAGCGCGCTTTGGTCGAAACAGCCAGCGCAATTGAGCGTGCGGCCAATCACATCATCCTGTTTGATGCCAAACAGACGCTCGGCCCCTTCGGACCAGCCACGCACCGACAGGTCTGCGTCGCATTCCACCAGCGCGAGGGGCGAGTTATTCGCATGGGCGCGCAGGCTGGCAATGGCAAGGTCGCGGTCGCGGGCGATGCCGCGCAGCTCGTCGCGCTGCGCCTCGAGCTCTTTGGCCTGACGGGCGATGCGATAAAAGACTTCGGCCTTGGATTTCAGCATCACCGGGTCGATTGGCTTGAAGATGTAATCGACGCCGCCCGCCTCATAGCCGCGGAAACGGCGGGTTTCGTTGCGCTCGGCGGCGGTGACAAAGATGATGGGGATTTCGCGCGTGCGTTCGGTGCCGCGCATCAGTTCCGCCAATTCATAGCCGTTGATATCGGGCATATGCACGTCAACAAAAGCCAGTGAATAATCACGCAGCAGCATCATTTCCAGCGCTTCGGGGGCGGAGCCAGCCATGTCGACCTCTAGCCCGTCTCGGCGCAAGAGGGCCTCGAGCGCGACCATATTGTCGCGGATATCATCAACCAAAAGGAACCGGATATTACGGTTAGGCATCGGATGTCTCCGGAACAGTGGATTGCGGGTAGGCGGCACGGCGCCAGATACGTTCGTTCTCGTTGAACGGTTGAAAGGCGTCGCTATGGCTGGAAAAACGCAAGGTCTCATGCGCGCCAAGGCCAAGGAACCCGCCGCGCACCAAGGATTGCGCGAAAAGGCCGATGACGCGATCTTGCAAGGTATTGTCAAAGTAAATCAATACATTGCGGCAGGAAATCAGATGGGCCTCGGAAAAGACCTCGTCGGTGGCCAGATCATGTTCGGAAAACAAGGTGCGCTGGCGTAGACGGCGGTTGAATGCGGCGCTGCCATAGGCGGCCGTGTAATAATCCGACAACGAGCCGCGCCCGCCCGCGTTTTGGTAATTGGCGGTAAAGCCGGGGACGCGGCCGATATCATAGATGCCCGCGCTGGCCCGTCCCAGCGCGCGACGGTTGATCTCGGTCGCGTAGAACATGGTGCGATCGAGCAGGCCCTCTTCCTCGAAGAGGATCGCCAGCGAGTAAAGCTCCTCGCCATTGGCGCAGCCCGCGACCCAGACCTTAAGCGAGGGGAAGGTGCGCAGATGGGGAATGACCTGCTCGCGCAGCGCGCGGTAATAGGCCGGGTCGCGAAACAGATCGCTGACCTGCACCGTCATCGCGTCGATCACCTCGTGCAGCACGTCGGGATCGCGCAGCAACCTGCCTTGCAGCTCGGACAGGGTGACGCAATCCAGCCGCTCGCGCGCCACATTCGCGCGCCGGGTCAGCGAGGCGCGCGAATAGGACCGAAAATCATAATGATAGCGGCGGTTCAAAGCCTCGAGGAACAGATCCAGTTCGATATCGGCGGCGTCGGCCTCGGCATCGGCGCGCGCCTTCATCGCGGCATCCAGACGCGGGTCAGCGACAGTAGCTTGTCGACATCCAGCGGCTTGGACAGGTAATCATTCGCGCCTGCCGCCAGACATTGGGCCTGATCATCCGCCATCGCCTTTGCGGTCAGCATGATGATGGGCAGGTTTTTCCACTGCGGGATGCGGCGAATCTCGCGCGTGGCGGTCAGCCCGTCCATTTCGGGCATCATCACATCCATCAGCACCAGATCAATTTTCGGGCTGGCACTATCGGCGCTGCGGCCAAGCGCCTCGAGGGCCTCGCGGCCGTTGCGGGCGATCTGGACATGGACGCCGTGCGGCTCGAACACCCCGGTCAGCGCATAGATGTTACGGACGTCATCCTCGACCACCAGAATGCGGCGACCTTCCAGCTGCGCATCGCGGTTCAGCGACGCGGCCAGCATTTCGCGCTGGCGCTGCGGCAGATCCGAGACGACCTGATGCAGGAACAGAGTGACCTCGTCGATCAGCCGCTCGGGCGATTTCGCGCCTTTGATGATGATCGAGCGCGAGTAGCGGCGCAGGTGCTGTTCCTCGGCCTCGGTCAGGGCGCGGGCCGTATAGACGATGACTGGCGGGAAGGCGGCATTTTCGTCCGCACTGAGCTTTTCCAAAAGGTCAAAGCCAGAGCCATCGGGCAGCGTCATATCCAGAACGATACAGTCGAACACCGTCTCGCGGCAGGCGGCGATGGCCTCGGCGGTTGTGGCGGCGCCGCGGGTAATCACGTCATCCGAGCCTAGCAGTGCTTTCAACCCGCTGAGCTGGGTCGGGTCATCCTCGACGATCAGCAATTGGCGGGGGCGGCGGTCCAGCTGTTTGCTGATGCCTTCCAGCACTTTGGCCAAAGCCTCGCGCGCGACGGGTTTGTGCAGATAGCTGACGGCACCTTGGGCCAAGGCCTCGCGCAGGCGATCCTGGGCCGAGACGATATGCACCGGAATATGGCGGGTTTTCGGGTCGCGTTTCAGCCGGTCCAGCACGGTCAGCCCCGAATGGTCAGGCAGGCCGACATCCAGCACGATCCCGTTCAGGCGGTGCCGCTGCGCGGCACGCACAGCGTCATCCGCCGTGCCGACAACGATGGCATGAAAGCCCAATTCACGCGCGAGGTCGCGCATGATTTGTGCAAAGGCCGCGTCGTCCTCGACAATCAGCAACGTGTGTTCTTCGGGGTGATCAAGGCTGGCACCGCGGTCATCGCTGACGCCGGAAATCCCACCCAGCGGGCCGTCGATCACGGGCATGGCCTGATCGGAACGGGCGGGTCGGGGGTTGATGTCAGCCTCGGGCACCGGGGCGGTTAAGTGCAGCGGCAGCGTCAGGATAAAGGTGCTGCCCTTACCGGGCGTGCTTTCCAGCATCACATCGCCGCCCAGAATCCCCGCCAAATCACGCGAGATCGACAGCCCCAGTCCCGTGCCGCCAAAGCGGCGCGAGATCGAGCCATCGGCCTGACGGAAGGCCTCGAACACCGCGTCATGCTGTTCGGCGGCGATGCCAATCCCGGTGTCTTTCACGCTAAAGGTCACAGTCTCGGCACCGCTGCGGGCGACCGACAGGGTCACACTGCCTTTTTGCGTGAATTTCAGCGCATTAGACAGGAAGTTGCGCAGGATCTGTTCCAGCTTGCCGACGTCGGTGGTGATTTCGGGCACGTCATCGGCAACCTCGGACACCAATTTCAGTCCCGATTCCGAGGCTTGGACCGCAAAGGCCCGCATCATGCGTGCGGCGACGTCCTTTGGCTGGGTGACTTCGGGGTCGACGTCGACCTTGCCCGCCTCGATCCGCGACAGATCCAGAATATCATTGATCAGCCCCAACAGATCACGGCCCGAGCTTTCAATCGTTTCGGCCCATTGGATTTGTTCCGGCGACAGGTTGTGCGGCCGGTTTTCCGACAGCAGCCGCGCCATGATCAGCAGCGCATTCAGCGGGGTGCGCAGCTCGTGCGACATATTGGCGACGAATTCGGACTTATACCGGCTTTCGCGCGCCAGATCGCCCGCCTGATCCGCCAGTTGCTGGCGCGAGGCTGCCAGCGCGTCGCGCTGCTCCTCAAGCTGCGAGGTTTGCTGCTCGAGCTGGGCGTTTTGTTCCTCCAGCTCGGATTGCTGCTCGCGCATACGGGCTTCGTTCTCGATCAGGGCGCGGGACTGTTCCTCCAGCTCCTCGTTGCTGGCGGCGAGTTCCTCGGTGTGGCTGTGCAGGGTTTCGGCCTGACGGCGGGTTTCCTCGAGCAGCGCCTCCATTTCTTCGCGATAGCTGGCCGAGCGCAGCTCGATCCCGATCTTGCGCGCGGCCTGTTCCAGAAATTCGGTGCTCAGATTGCGGCGCATCACATCGAGGCCGAATTCCAAAATGCCGTTGACGCGCCCACCTTCGTGCAGCGGAATAATCAAGGATTGCGCCGACTTACCGGCAAAAAGCCCGGTGCCCCAGCCCAAAGCATGTTCCCCCGCGACCTTGAGGTGGATGACCTGATCGTCATGGACGGCGCGCCACAGATGACCCTGGCCATGTACGGGCGGGCGATCAGCGGCAAGGCCGAAGCCGGCCAGAAATTCCAGGCGATTGCCGCGCAATTCATAGGCGACGCCGGCTTTGGCCCCCAGCGCCAAGGCCAGCAGATTAACGCTGCGCTGGCCGATTTCCTGCCGGGTCAGATCGCCCAGCAGGCGGCGGGCCAGATGCATTTGCGTGCGCTGTTCCCAGTCATGGGCGTTCACCATACGCCGTGCCCGTACCGTCAGCGCGCCAACGCCCGCAAGCACCAGCATCACACCCACCGCAAGCGAGCGGTTCAGCACCGTGACATAGGGAATAGAGGTGCTGTCCGTCAGCACGATCCCCATCCACATCAGCGGCGCGACGATCCCGACGACCACGATCGGCAGCCAAATGTAACGGGTGCTGAAACTGAGCACCAAGGCCAAGAAATAGGCAAGCCAGACGTTATAGATGACGGGCGAGATCACATCCCCGACGAATGTCACCGCGACGATCACGGCGACCCCCACCAGCGCGAGTGTATCCTGCAGCCCTTGCCGTTTTTCGGTCATTCGTTCCACTTCCTCAGGCTCGCTATGCGGCCAATCCATGCGCGCAGCCCAGAAATGTTCCGGCATACGGAAATTGGGCCTATCGGCACCTAATACGCGGGGTTTGATTTGGTTCCCATTAAAATGCAAATTTACAGCGATAATTTAGGATTACATAATCAGGATTATACGAATTTCCAAAATGGAACTAAATCTTGGCTGATTGTCGGTGTTGGCCCTCGGTTTCTGAACCGACGGCCAAAAAGAAGCCATTTTGTCCGTTTCGGCGACCACTGGTTGGCCAAATGTTTGCCATTGGACCGTTAAACTGATTGATATCAATATATTTCAACGCCTTACGGTCAAGACCGATCTTCTCGCTTTCCCCTTCCAACCAGCGGTCCAGGCCACTGCGATACTCGATCGGCCCGATTGACGTCTCGGGAACATTTCAGCAACACCTCAGGCACTGACCAGCGACCGCCTCGAAGCACAGGCTGGCCAGCTACAATGTCGCCACTGCTGCGTCGGAGAATCTTTTGTCTCTGAACAGCAGGTTATGCTGAAAGGTCCGCTGAAGATGCTGTCCTGTTCCTTGAATTCACTCGCTCCGGCTGCCGAGCCGCTGCTGTCATCCCTTCACGGCCACTCAAAGGTCACAACAGTCCCCGCGCCGATCACCGAAACGCATTTCGGGCGCATTCTTGCATTGCTTTGCGCAGATCCGCCCTGCCCCAACGATCTCGCAGACGCGATCGTCCTTGAGGCTTGGCAGCCCTGCCTTTCCATGCAAGGGTTTCCTGCGCTTTGGGGAGTCCTGATGGATGATCCCCGCCTCGGGTGCCGCCCCGTGTTGACATCGCGACTGCTGGCGATTGACCGATCCGGCAGCTGGGCCCGCAGCTTGCAGGGCTTGATCCGTCTGGGTCTTTCCTTCGCCCAGCAACGGTCACGGGCACCCTCACATTTGAACGGCATCGCGCGCCAGATAGGCATGATTGAGACCGCAGGCTATATGCCCATCGACCCGAGGGTGCTGGAAAGTCTGCTTTCGGAATTTGCTCGGACTGTTCGCCTGATGCATGCCTGCCGGCCACCCCCTTCTCTCTTGAGGGCCTCGCAGTGATTTCCCCCGCCGGCAGTTTCCGCATTTTCCTCGCCTCCGAACCGGTCGATTTCCGCAAGGGGATGGACGGGCTGGTGGCGCATGTCGCCAACCATTTCGAGCTCGATCCCTTCGATGCCGCCATCTACGTGTTTCGCTCCCGCCGCGCAGACCGGCTGAAACTGCTGGCCTGGGATGGCACCGGCTTGGTGCTGACCATGAAGCGCCTGAACGGCGGGCGGTTCACTTGGCCGAAGCCGCAGACCGGGCCAGGGGTGCTGAGCAAGGTGCAGTTCGATGCCCTGTTCGAGGGGATCGACTGGCGGGCCGTGACGGCGGCCTCGGTGCGCAAACCCTCGTTTCTCTGACCAACCCGCAGACCGGAAGGCCCTTCCGGTTTCCATCCACACAGCCCGGGCATGTTGTGCCACGGCTCCGATCCATCATGCCTGCTTTCAAGGGATATACCCATGCTTTCCGGACATTCGCGTAACCAGATTTCCGTTCCGCCCCCCATCATCATGCTGGCCAAGGACGGCCTCGTTCCCACCGGGCACAGGGCGCCCGACCCCGATCTGACCACAGGGGCGCGCGGTCAATGACCATCCTGATCACCGCCGACCTGCACCTCGACCTCTGGGTTCGCGCGGGGCGCGATCCGTTCACTGGCGTCCTGCCGGTGCTGCGCGACCTCGACGCGCTGATCATCGCGGGCGACCTCGCCAATAATCCGAAACGGAACTGGCCTCGGGCGCTGTCCCGTATCACGCGGCTGGTCTCGCCCGCCCGGATCTGGGTGATCCCGGGCAACCATGACTATTATGGGGCCATGCTCGACGACAATGTTCTGGCCCGGATCGCAGTGGAAACCGGGGCGAACCTTGCCCAGAAGCAGGTTCTGACCTTCGGCAACTATCGGCTGCTGTGCTGCACGCTCTGGACAGACTTTGCGCTGACCGGCGATCCGGAGGCGGCCATGGCGCGCGCCGGGATGGTCATGCCGGATTACGGCCGGATCCGTCGGCTCGATGGGGATCTCATCACGCCCGAGGACACCGTCGCGATTCACCGCGATCACCTCGAGTGGCTGACGCGGGAAATGGCCAAACCCTGGCCTGGCCAAACCGTCATCGTCACCCATCATGCCCCGGGCACGGCGGTCTCCGGTCCGATCTCCGGCATCAGCCCGGCCTTCGCCTCGGATCTGGACGGCTGGATCGAGGCGCACCGGCCCGACTACTGGTTCTTCGGCCACACGCATCGTCCGCTCTCGGCCCGCATCCGCGGCGCGCCGGTCATCAACGTCTCGGTCGGCTACCCCGACGAGGTGCCCGAAGGCGGTGAGGCCGAACTTCTGCTGCGCGGCCTGATCTTCCCCGGCGCCTGATCACCTTCACCCCCAACGCGTCTTTCCCGGCCGGGTCTCCCTCGGCCGACGGACCCCTCATGCCCGGAGTATTCCCATGTCCACCATCCCCTTTATAGAAGCCCGCTTCTTCAACCCGGCCGAGGGCCGCATTGAACTCGAAACCCGCTTGATGCGGCATCTGCGCAAGCTGCGCTGCAAGAGGATCCCTCCGGACCTTCCGGCCCCGCCCGACGAAGCCGATGCGCCAGGCGAGATCTCTGACGCGGATCTGATGGGGATCATCAGGTTCAGCGATGACGACGAGGCGCGCATCAAGCGCCGGGTGAGGCGGATCCTGGAGCTGCGCAAAGCCGCTTCCGGCCTCGAACACCTGAAATCGGATGATCGGGCGCGGCTTGAGGTGTTGAAAGACGGCGCCCGGCTGATCTCCATCCCCAGCGAGCATCACGCCGACGAATTCGCTGCAATGCTTCATGCCGAGATGCCCTGGATGGCGCCGGCCACCGAAATCGTCTGGCACGCGATGCGCCGCTCGGTGCGTGAAGGTCTGCCGGGCCTCAAGATCCCGCCGCTGTTGCTCGACGGCCCACCCGGCATTGGCAAAAGCGAATTGGCGCGGCGCCTCGGCGAGCTTCTGGCCACGCCGACCACGGTGATCGAGGCCACCGGCGAGAATGCCAGTTTCGGGGTGGTCGGTTCTCAGCGCGGCTGGGGCGGGTCCCATCCGGGCCGCCTGATCGAAACGGTGCTGCAAAGCCGCATCGCCAACCCGGTCATGGTCGTGGATGAGGTGGAAAAGGCCGGGCGTGCCGTCTCGACCAAGGGTCAGGCCTTCGGTTTGGCCGAAGGTCTGCTGCCCCTGCTGGAACCGCTGACCGCGAAGCGCTGGAGCTGCCCCTATTACCAGGTGAAGTTCGACATGAGCTGGGTGATCTGGGTGCTGACTTCGAACGATTTCCAGCTGCTGCCCGAGCCCTTGCTCAGCCGCTGCCCGCCGATCCGGCTGCGTCATCTCACCCTTCCGGAACTGCAGGCCTTCGTGCGCCGCGAGGGCGCGAAGCGCGCCTTGTCCGAGACGAGCGTCGAGACGATCTGCGAGATCCTGTCCCATCCAACCCTGCAGCGGGATCGGCTCAGCCTGCGGGTCGCGGCCCGCATGCTCGAGCGCGCCGCCGATCTGGAACAAGGGCCGACGCTCCACTGAGCCGGCCCATCCACCTTTCCATACTTCCCCTGAATCCAACGCGCCTGCGGCATCGCCGCAGCCGCCCTCTTCATGCCATCAAACCGGAGAAACCATCATGAAACTTTCACCCATCGACCGCGAATGGTTCGACAAGGTTCTACGCGCTATTGCCGCAGCCGAGGCCGGACCGTCCGAGGCGGACCTCGCGCATGCGCCGCTGCTGTCGGACTGGAAGGCGGCGATTTCGCCCGGCGGGCATGTGATGCTTTGGGGCGAGGTGTCCGATCACCCCCTCCTCGGCAATGCAAGCATCCACACCTCGCAGCTCATTGCGATCGATCCCGAGGCCGGTTGGGCCCGGACCGCGTCGCGCTGGTATCGGCTCGGCCGGTCCATCGACGCGCTCGCAGCGGAACTGGCTGATTCCATGAACGGAAAGGCGAAACTCGCGGGCTCCGTCCAGTTCACCCTGCCGGGATTCGCCAACATCGACGACCCGGAGCTGCTTCAGAAGCTTCTGGCCACATATATCGCGCGGGTGCGCGGGATCGATGCGGCGGACCGTGCCGCCTCCGGTGAGGAGGATTGACATGCACTGGTTCACCGCCGATCCGCACTACAGCCATGACCGGATCATCGGTTTCTGCGACCGTCCGTTCCCGGACGTGGCCGCGATGAGCGCGCACCTGCTGGCCGAATGCCGGGAGCGGGTTGGGCCCGACGATGATCTCTGGATTCTAGGAGATTTCATCGCGGGAAGATCCACCGATGCGCAACGGCGCGAGGTGCGCACCATTTATCATGCCCTGCCGGGCCGCAAGCACCTGATCCGGGGCAATCACGATCAGGACTGGGTCTGCGATCTGCCCTGGGACAGCGTGGCGGAAACGGCCGATATCGTCGTGGACAAGCGGCGGCTGTTTCTCTGCCACTATCCCATGATCACTTGGCCCGGCGCACGGCACCAGGGGTTGCAGCTCTTCGGCCATGTCCACCAGAACTGGCGAGGGTCGCGCAACAGCGTCAACGTCGGCGTGGACGTCTGGGATTTCCGGCCGGTCAAGCTGCAGGAAATCGAACGGCGGGCCGCGCGCCTACCGGTCAATGCGCATTGGGATCAGGTCGAGCCGGGCCGCGCCTGGCCCAAGGCGCTGTGTGCGGGCTGTGGCCGGATCCTCGATCCGGCCCTGGTCTCCGGCCATGCCGTGGTGCGCCAGGGGCGGATCGTGATGACCGCGACGAACGAGACGATCGTCCTCATGGGAGAGGCCATGCGCAAATGGTTGCCGGAGGGCCGGCGTGTCTGCCCGGAATGCATTGGCGGCTACCTCTCCGTCAGCGAGGTTACGCTTCCAGCCGGATTCAGCTTCGATGAGACGCGGAACCGCGCCGTTCCCAAGGGGAAATAGGATGCCACCGGAAAATTCCACGGACAAAACCAGCGTCGAGGAGCGCCTCCTCGCCAGCATCAAGCTGATGGATGCGTCGCAGGGCTGCGCGCTGCTGCGCATCGAAACAGATGATCCGGAGGGTGCCGTCTGCGGCCTGGCCAGCAGTGATGGCATCATCGCCGTGGTTCAGAATGGCAAGACCATGTTGCCGCAGTTCCAGTTCGACATGGCGAACGGCCGGATTTTCGATGTGGTCGGCGCTATCCTGAATCTCAGACCAGCCTGCGTCAGCAACCTGAGGCTGTGTTACTGGCTGAACCGCGGCCACGTCGATTTCGGTTGTGCGCCGACGCAGCGGTTTGGCCATGAGGACGCGGCAATCGTCGCCGCATTCCGGCGATATATCGAGCCGGTTCGGCATGGCTAACAGGCCGCAGCTTCCTCGTAAAAGCTCACGCACCCTCGTTGGTCGAAAGCCGGTCGGCAACCGTGAGAAACCTCCGTCTTTACGCCTCAGTTCCAGGCATTTTCCGTGCCGGTGTAGTTCAGATCTCCCTCTAGGGTCGGCAATAGCTCTCGCTGCAACCGTCCTCTTCTGGCTCTGAAGTTAATGAGTCTGGAGCCTAAAAGAGGAGCATGACCCCAGTGTGGGCTCAGATAGGCTTGATTAAATCACGCAATTAAAGAGACAAATAACAAATCTCGTCCCGCTCCCAGGCCAAGCTCAACCGAGGTGTAGTCCCGCTTTTCCAGCAGCTTGATCAACTGCTAGCAGCGCAGATCGCCGCGCTTGACCTACCCGATCCCGGCCTTTTTGGATGTGCCAAGCGCCCAGTTGGCCCGTGGCTGGCAAGGTAAGCCTTACCAGCTCCTGCATAAGCGACAGACCACCACCGCCCTTGTCCCAATGCCGGATGCCATTACCCTGCACGGAATGCTACTTTGGCGCATCCGCCCTTTTCACGGCATCCACAGCGGCCTGCGCGGCATCTTTCAAAACCTGCGGCTTCGTCGCATCCAATTCAGCCTCATATCGCTCCATCTGGATTCTCATGAGCGATCCGGGAAGATCGAATGACGCGAGGAAAACAAACGTGGCGAGGCCAAGAAATACCATTTCAAGCCACCGTCGCAATTCGGCCTGCGCATCAGGCACAAGAAACGTGCCCAAGGCCACGCCAAGCGTAATCAGATAGAGGAAGAAGAGCAGTTTCTGGCGGAACAGCTTTCGCTGGACCGTGTGCTTCATCAATTGCAGTTCCTGCCAGCTCTTCGCCTGTTTCAGGGTTGGTTCGGCAATCAAGGTAATCACCGCAATAAGAAACCCCGCAAGGATTGAAAAGATCGTGACAACCGTGTTCACCGCATTGGTGTTATTGGCGACCATCGGTTGAAAATAGTAGCCGACAACACCGGACACGATTGTGGCTCCGGCAAGTTTACCCAGTCGCCACCAGTCGCGATTGCCAGACTTGGCTACCATCCCCGCCCTACGCCTCCAGTTGGCCGTTTTCCGCAAGTTCGCCCATGAATTCTCTTAAGGCATCCCACGCTTGGATGACGCTGACTGAATTTGCATGGGCTTCCAGCTTCACAGGCTTTCTGACAGTAATTTCGTGCGGTGTGATCTTGGTATTGTTACGCAGATGGATGATATAGCCTTCAGCTTCCTCGTCCTCTACGAACTCGCTTGCAAAGTGATCGAGGCCGTGAGGCGCAGAGGTGGCATCGCGCTTGTCCACATTGATCGATACGGTAACTGAACCCTGCTCCGCTTCGCGCAACTGCCGTAACTCGGCATCTTTTTCGGTCAAGCCGAGGAAGGCTTCTCCGATCTTTTTCACGGCATTCTTCCATGTCCCGCCGGCAGCCGGGCTGTCGATGATCTCGTCGGCGGTCGCCTCTGCAATGCTGACCTTGAGGTCAATGCTTTTGACACCAACCGCCTCGATAACCGCGAGGTTCTTCGGATTTTCAACCCGAACCAGTTCGAATTGCTGGGCATCAACCGGCAGCCCTGCTTTCTTGAAGAGGGCGGACAGATAGCTGCGCAGCGCCCCACCATTCCGACCACAATTCAGGCAAATGACGTGATTGCCTCGTATCAAAGCGAGGAAATCCGAGTTCACGAAATTCTCGCCAGCGTTGGGTTGGCGCTCACCAAGGTCAACTTCTGCGGCCGGGACCATAGGGATAGTGCCGACACCCTGACCGTCGTTGAACCGTGCGCCATGCACATAAAATCCATCTGCGCCGCCATCGCGCCCACGCATCCCTGCAATCGTCGAGTGGTTGCTGCCGTTAACCGCGCGATCCACATGAGTTGCAAACTGACCCCATGCTTGCCGCGTCAGTTGTTCAAGGTTTTGTCCAGCTACGTTGAAGCGGGCGCGGCGATACTCAAGGGTCTTGTGAATCTGTGGCAAGTTGAAGCCTCGTGACTGTCTCTCTTGATCGATAGTGTTTCAATCGTTTAGAGCGAGGCAATAGACAATAGGCTTTCATCCCGCAATTATATCACCATAGCTAGCATCTCGCCGCGTTGCCGGCGAACAACTTGCTCTCGCCGACGTTGCGGGCCCAGGGCCTTAGCTGGCCGCTGAAGAAGTCTCTGGGCAAGAACGATCCCCCGCTTAGACGACGTGCGCCCTTCAACTTCGGCGGGTTGGCCGCGGGAGGCATGAGTGGCTGAGGCGGTTTCGCATCGTCATGCGGCCAGCAGCCTCGGCAGACCGGCGAGGTTGTTGGCGGCCATCGTCAGGACTAAGCGGGAGCGGACCCGCTCGACGCCGCGATAGACGGTGTGTGCCATTCTGCCGACGGTCTTGGCCCAAGCGAAGGCCTCCTTGATCCGTTTGCGATTCCTGATCGACAAGGCATTGCCCTCGTGCCTGGTCGTTCGGCCGTCAATCGCCGAATATCTCGACGTCTTCACGACATATGGGGTAACGCATGCTTGGCGCAGGTCGGCGACGAACTCGGTCGCGTTGAAGCCCTTGTCGGCGCCCAGTGTCAGCTGTCGGGTCGATCCGGAAGAGTGGTGGTGGGTCATGTCCAATGCCGCGCGCCGTTCGACATGGCTGTCGACCTACCGTCGGGTCACCCTGCACGATCAGGCCCGAGCGGCTCTCCATCAGCGCATGGTCCATGAAGCACAGCATCGTCCCGGTGCCCGGAGATTTTTTTGTAGAGCCGTGCGTCAGAATCGGTCATGGACAAATGGGTGGCATTGGATCGTTTCTCGCGCCGGAAATCGACTTCGGCGGTGCGGTTCTGGCAGCGGTCGTGGGCATGGGGTCGGTCTCGGGTTCAGTTGGTGCGGGTTGATCTTCGGGGGTGGCCTCGGATCCGGGCGGGCTTCCCGGGTCGTCGTCGGGCGGTGTGCCCTCTGGCCTTGACCGGAAGCTCTTTATCGCGCCTCAGCCTTTCACCAGCGGCGCCCCCAGCTGCGCCAAGGCAGAGTTGCATCGTCAACGTCGACTTGCCTTTTACATTCTGTCCGAGACCTGCTCTTTGTGAAGTGACCCAGAAAATATACTTTCGTTCCTTCTTCCATTGACGAAATAACGAAAGCGTCTTATATTTCCTGAAAGGATAGGAAAAATGCCCCAAGAGCCCGAAAAGCTGGCCAACCTGAACCTGAAGATCACGGAGGATGAACGCTGGGATTTCAAGGAGTTCTGCGTTCGTAACCGGATGAGCCAGGTTGACGGTTTCCGCTTGGCTTTCAGCCTTATGAAACAGCATTTTGAGAGCAAAAGCGAAGAACCTTGAGGCACGGGCGTGCTGATTTTCGAAGGACGAAGGCATTGAGCGAGACGCAGGTAAAGAACACATCCCTTGCGGATTTCATCTGGAAGAACGCGGATGATCTCTGGGGCAACTTCAAGCATGTCGAATTCGGCAAGATCATCCTGCCCTTCACCCTGCTGCGTCGTCTAGAATGCGTCCTCGAGCCGACACGGGAACAGGTCCGGGAAACCGTGAAGTCCCTGAAGGACAGCGGGATCGACCTGGACGTCATCTTGCGTCAGCAGACCGGCTTCCCGTTTTACAACACCTCGAATTACTCCCTGGCCAGCCTGGGCGCGACCCGGACACGTCAGAACCTCGAGGACTATATCGCGCAGTTCTCGGAAAATGCCCGGGTCATCTTCGAGCAATTCGATTTCGCCAACACCATTGCCCGCATGGACCGGGCCGGGGTGCTCTACAAGATCTGCCTGAACTTCTCGGCGATCGATCTGCATCCGGATGCGGTGCCCGAACGGGTCATGTCCAACGTCTATGAACACCTGATCCGCCGCTTCGGCGCCGAGGTGAACGAGGCGGCCGAGGACTTCATGACGCCCCGCGACGTGGTCCATCTGGCGATCGAGCTTTTGCTGGATCCGGATGACCAGCTGTTCATCGAAAACCCGGGTCTCATCCGCACCCTGTATGACCCGACCTGCGGCACGGGCGGTTTTCTGTCTGACGGCATGGAACATGTTCGCAGCCTGCAGGACCGTTATTCCATCGCTCCGGTGATCGTTCCCTATGGTCAGGAGCTTGAACCGGAAACGCACGCGGTTTGCCTGGCAGGTATGCTGCTGAAAACGCTGGAATCCGATCCAGGCCGGGATCTGTCGAAGAACATCAAGCTTGGCTCGACGCTCTCGGCGGATAAGCACCGTGGTGAGAAATTCCATTACTGCGTCTCGAACCCGCCCTTCGGCAAGAAATGGGAGATGGATGCCGACGCGGTGACCCGGGAACATCTTGAACAGGGGTTCGAGGGGCGCTTTGGCCCGAAGCTGCCGCGCGTCTCGGATGGCTCCATGCTGTTCCTGCTGCACCTGCTGTCCAAGCTTGAGGATCCGATCAAGGGCGGCGGCCGTGCGGCGATCGTCCTGTCCGGCTCGCCGCTCTTCAACGGCAATGCCGGTCAGGGTGAGTCCGAGATCCGCCGTTATCTGCTGGAGCAGGACGTGGTCGAGGCCATCATCGCCCTTCCGACCGAGATCTTCTTCCGCACCGGCATTGGCACCTACATCTGGATCCTGTCCAACAAGAAGCCGAAGCACCGCAAGGGCATGGTGCAGCTGATCAACGCGACCGGGCTTTATGAGCCCATGCGCAAGAGCGAGGGCAACAAGCGTCGCCGCGTGGGCGAGGACCAGACCGCCGAGATCGTGCGGATGTATTCCGAGTTCGTCCAAACCAAGGAAAGCCTGATCCTTCAAGCGACCGATTTCGGTTATCGCCGTATTCGGGTTTTGCGCCCGCTGCGCAAGAAGATGATCATTTCCGAGGAGGGCATCGCGGCCCTGGCCGATGAAAAGGCTTGGGAAAAGCGCAGCGCAGGCCAACAGGCCGGTTGGCTTGGTCTTTTCCGCGAAAATCTGGGCCGCACGGAAAGTTGGCACTGGATCGAGAGCTTTGCCAAGAATGCGGCCAAGTGCGATGATGATTTGGGCAAGGTCGATGTCGGGCTGATCAAGGCGTTTCAGAAGGCCTTTGCGGTCCATGACCCGGATATGGATCCGGTGACCGACAAAAAGGGCAACGTCATCCCGGATGATGACCTGACCGATTACGAGAACGTGCCGCTGACCACGGATATCCACGATTATCTGGCCTCCGAGGTGCTGCCCCATGCCGAGGATGCCTATATCGACGAAACCTACCGGGATGAAACCGATGGGGACATCGGCATTGTTGGGTATGAGATCAACTTCAACCGGCATTTCTACGAATACCAGCCGCCGCGGAAGCTGGAAGACATCGACGCCGAGCTGAAGGCGGTGGAGGCCGAGATTGCCGGGATGTTGGCGGAGGTGACAGCATGAACGACATGACTGTGATATCCAACGACAGATTGCCGGCAGGTTGGAAACGCGTCCCGCTCAAGCACAATCTCCGCCGGCTCTCAGATAAGTTTCCCAAAGGCGGCAAAGTTATGGCCCTTGAGAACATCGAAAGTTGGACGGGCCGTGCAATCGAGACTGCGTCTACCTTCGAAGGTGAAGGAGTTGCCTTCAAAAAAGGTGACATCTTGTTTGGTAAACTTCGCCCCTACTTGGCTAAGGTTCACCTTACTGAAACAGATGGGGAAGCGGTTGGAGATCTTTGGGCACTTCGCCACCAAAAACACGTTGACCCATGCTTTGCGGCGTATCAATTGCTGGAACCGGGTTTCATCGATCGTGTGAATGGCTCTACGACAGGTGCAAAGATGCCACGGGCGGAATGGGGTTTTGTCGGATCAATCAAGGTGCCAACTCCACCCCTCGAAGAGCAAACCGCCATCGCGATCTTCCTCGACCGCGAGACCGCGCGCATTGATGGGCTGATCAAAAAGAAGGGCCGGTTCATCGAGCTTCTGAAAGAAAAGCGCGCCGCCTTGATCACCCATGCGGTGACAAAGGGGATCGATGCCGGTGTGCCGATGAAGGATTCGGGGCAGGACTGGTTGGGACAGATCCCTGAACACTGGGATACGGTTCCGCCGACAGCTTTGTTCACCGAAAGCAAAGAGCGTGCCCATGAAGGTGATCAAATGCTTTCGGCCACGCAAAAATACGGTGTGATCCCGCTGGAAGAGTTCGAAGCATTGGAACAGCGCCAAGTCACTATGGCCGTTACAAATCTCGACAAGCGTAAGCACACTGAAATTGGTGACTTCGTGATTTCAATGCGTAGCATGGATGGCGGACTTGAGCGGGCCCGTGCTGTGGGTAGCGTGCGTTCATCCTATTCCGTCCTGAGGTGTGGTCCTGAAGTCGAAGGGCGATTCTTTGGATACTTGTTGAAATCGAGCCTATATATTCAGGCGTTGCGCCTGACCACTAGCTTCATCCGAGATGGTCAGGACATGAACTTCAGCCATTTCCGAAAGGTCAAGTTGCCACGTGTTCCCGTGGATGAGCAAATTCGGATTGCCGATCACATTGACCGTGAAACCGCCCGCATCGACGGCCTCGTTGCCAAAACGGATCGCAGCATCGAGCTTCTGAAAGAGAAACGCTCGACCCTGATCACCGCCGCCGTGACCGGCAAGATTGACGTAAGGAATGCGGCATGAGCACCGCTGAGTCTTTCGGACGCACCATTCAGCTTTTCCTGGTGGATGGCAAACCCACGGGCCTGCGCAAGGCGACCATTCACGGCTGGACCGGCTTGTTGTTTGTCAGCGGGGCGTCCGCCTTTGGCGATCTTACCAAGCGTATCGAGGTTGACCGGACCGGCGTTTATATCCTGGCCGGGCCGGACACGGATAATCTAGGCGTGACCCGCGTCTATATCGGCTCGGGGAACGCCGTCTCCGAACGGATCGAGCAAAGCGCCAAGAAGCGTGATTTCTGGGAGACCGCGATCGCGGTGACCACCAGTGACGATGACCTTTCCAAAGGGCACGCCGAGTATCTGGAATGCAGGCTGATCGCTCTGGCCGCACAGGCTGGTCGTGTGGTTCTGGACAACGGCACCCAACCCGCCTCAGGCCGTCGCCGTCTGCCCGAGGCCGATGTCGCGAATATGGAACAATTCCTTGCCAACCTGCGGATCATCCTGCCGGTGATCGGCGTGGATATGCTGAAGCCCCAACCGAAAGCGGTGACCCAGATGGCGACGCCGCCCGAGGCGCGAACCGAAGCGGAGGTCCATTTCGAGATCCGCCATAAAAGCGGCGTCCGGGCGACCGCCGTCGAGGAAGAGGGCGAATTCGTGGTCCTTGAGGGTTCCGAGGCGCTGACCGGAACTGGATATGTCCAGCAGAGCTATGGCGGGCTCAAGGAGAAGCTGATTGCCGACGGGGTTCTGGTCCCGAGCGGTGAGGGCCGTATGCGGTTTTCGTGCCCCTGGTCGTTCAACAGCCCCTCTGCCGCTGCCGCGGTGGTCCTCGACCGCAACAGCAATGGGCGTCTGGAATGGAAGGTTCGCGGATCGTCACAGAATTATCACGACTGGCAGCAGGCGCAGGCCGCCGTGCAGGGAGAGAGCGCATGAGCGATCTGCACCACGAAAAACATCTCGAGTCCTACATCGTCCAGAAACTGGCCGCCCAAGGCTGGCTGGTGGGCGACAGCGCCGGATACGATCCGGATTACGCCCTTTATCCCGACGACCTCGAGGCCTGGCTGAAGACCACCCAAGGCCCGAAATGGGACAAGCTTGCCGCCATGAATGGCGATAAGACGCGCGAGGTGGTGATGAAGCGCCTTGAGGCCGCGCTGGAAAAGGACGGCCTGATGCATGTCCTGCGGCGTGGCTTCTCGATCGCGGGCTGCGGTCATCTGGACCTGTCCGAGGCCGCGCCGGAGGACCAGCGCAACGCCGATGTGTTGCATCGCTATGCCTCGAACCGCCTGCGGGTGGTGCCGCAGCTCAAATACCATCCTGGCCGGGAACTGGCGATCGACTTGGGGTTCTTCCTCAACGGTCTGCCTCTGGCCACGGTCGAACTGAAGACGGATTTCACCCAATCGATCGAACACGCCAAGAACCAATATCGCAATGACCGCCTGCCGGTCGATCCGGTCTCGAAACGCAAGCACCCGCTCTTGACGTTCAAGCGCGGCGCCGTGGTGCATTTCGCCATGTCGGACAGCGAGATCTGGATGACAACCAAATTGGCCGGCGAGAATACGTTCTTCCTGCCCTTCAACCAGGGCTTCGATGGCCACGGCGGCAACCCGCCCCGCCCGGATGGGGAATACCCGGTTGCCTATTTCTGGGAGCGGATCTGCCGGCCCGACAACTTCCTGCGGATCTTCCACAGCTTCGTCTATGTGGAGAAGAAGAACGTCGTTGACCTGAAAGGCAACTGGTCCGTCAAGGAAACCTTGATTTTCCCGCGTTACCACCAGTTCGATGCGGTGAACTCGATGATCGCGGACGCCAGGGCGAAGGGGCCCGGGCAGGCATATCTGTGCGAACACAGCGCAGGTTCCGGCAAAACCTCGACAATTGCCTGGACCGCCCACGATCTGATCAAGCTGCGCAAGGAGGACGGCATGCCGATCTTCGACGCCGCCATCATCGTGACGGATCGCAATGTTCTCGATGGACAGTTGCAGGATGCGGTGCAGCAGATCGATCATCAAAATGGGCTAATTGCCGCCATCGACCGCGAAAAATCCTCGAAGTCGAAGAGCGACCAGCTGACGGAGGCGTTGACCAGGGGCACCCCGATCATCGTCGTGACGATTCAGACCTTCCCCTTCGCCATGGAAGCAATCCTGACGAAAAAGTCGTTGCGGGATAAGAACTTCGCGGTGATCATCGACGAGGCCCATACCTCACAGACCGGCAATACCGCCTCGAAGCTGCAGGCAACACTGGCCCTGTCCTCGAAGAAGGATATGGCCGACATGACGGTCGAAGATATCCTGATGGAAATCCAAAGCTCGCGGAAGCGGCCGTCGAACGTCTCGCATTTTGCCTTCACCGCGACGCCCAAGCATTCGACCATGATGCTCTTTGCTCGCCCGGCCGATCCGACCAGGCCTGCGTCGGACGACAACCTGCCGATGGCGTTCCACAAATACGAGATGCGTCAGGCCATCGATGAGGGCTTCATCCTCGATGTCCTGGAGGGCTATGTGCCCTACAAGACCGCATTCAATCTCGGCAAGGAGATGGTCGATGAGAAGCGCGTGGACGGCAAGGCCGCGAAACGCGCCCTGGCCGCCTGGATGGCGCTCCACCCGACGAACGTGACCCAGAAAGTCCAGTTCATCATGGAGCATTTCTCGAAGAACGTGGCACACCGCTTGGATGGGAAAGCCAAAGCCATGGTTGTGACCAGCTCCCGCGCGGCCGCGGTGCGCTACAAGAAGGCCTTTGACGCCTTCATCGAGGTCAACCCGGCCTATCAGGAAATCCGGGCCCTGGTGGCATTTTCCGGCAAGCTGACCGGAAAGGAGGTCATGCATCCTAACGACGACCTTCTGAGCAATGACATCTTCACCGTCGATGAGGATGTGGAGTTCACCGAGAACAATATGAACCCCGGCATCGGCGGCCAGGATCTGCGGATCGCCTTTGACCGCCCGGAATACCGCGTGATGCTGGTGGCGAACAAATTCCAGACCGGTTTCGATCAGCCTAAGCTGGTGGCGATGTATATCGACAAAAAGATCGCCAACGCGGTCGAGATCGTGCAGACCCTGTCGCGTCTCAATCGCACCTTCCCGGGCAAGGATCAGGTCTTCATCATCGACTTCGTGAATGATCCGAGCAGCATCCAGGCCGCCTTTGCGCAATATGACAGTGGGGCGAAGATCGAGCAGGTCCAGGATCTGAATGTCATCTATGACATCAAGGACAGGCTGGACGCTGAGGGAGTCTATGACAACGGGCATGTTCTGAACTTTATGACCGCCCGATACCAGACCGCCGCGGCCTTCAACACCGGTGGCCAAACCGAGCATAGGGCCATGTTTGCGGCCACCCAGGAACCTACGGACACCTTCAATGAGAGGCTGAGGGGGCTGCGTGATGTTGCGCAGGCCGCCGAAAATGCCTTCGAAAGGGCCAGTCTGGATGGTGATGACGCCGGTATGAAGAAGGCGGATCATGACCGCGCCCGAGTCGCCGAGGCTATCGGGCAAATGATGGAGTTCAAGAAGGGTCTGGGGCGCTTTGCCAGAACCTACTCTTACATCGCCCAGCTCATTGATCTTGGCGATCCGGAGTTGGAGAATTTTGCATCCTTCGCCAAGCTCCTGGAAAACCGGCTCAACGGCATTCCGCCGGAGAACGTGGATCTCCGCGGAATCACCCTGACCGGCTATGATATCAAGACCCGTCCTCCGGAAGGCACCGACGGGGAAGATGGGGGAAGCGGGGATAAAAAGGGCCTCATCCTCAAGCCGGAGGGCTCCGGCGGTGCCGCAAGGCCTGGTTCGGTTCCCGTCTATATTCAGGAAATCATTTCGAAGCTGAACAGCATCTTCGGCGAAGCTACCCCCCTCAATGATCAGTTCAGCCTTGTGAATCAGATTGTTGCGATCGTAAGGGAGAACGCGGTGGTCATGGCGCAGGTCGAACGCAATGATAAAACCAGCGCCATGAAAGGGAATCTTCCCGGAGCGGTCGAGGCTGCAATTGCGCGGGCCATGTCATCCCACGCGACCCTCGCCACCTTGCTCCTCAAATCCGACCGCCAGGCGATCAAGCTGCTGATCCCCATGATATATGACCTTTTGAAGCAGGGCGGACAGATCGAACTTGGCCAATGATCTACTCCAGGGCGGTCTACTCCCTCGAATAGTTTATTGATCAGGATGGTATAGGCTTCGGCACCAGTGTCTTGGCGTCAATGTGGGGTTTCAATAAATGATTGATCGCATTCATCTTCTCAGGAATGTTGGGCAGTTCGACAATGTCAGCCCGCAGCAACAGTTCACGCCCCTCACTTTAATCTATGGTGAAAACGGGCGCGGAAAGACAACCGTTGCGGAAATTCTTCGTTCTCTTGCGACAAATGACCCGGTTCTAGTGACAGAGCGTCAGCGGCTGGGTTCGCCGCATCCGCCGCATGTTGTCATCTCTCATGCCGCCGGGAATGCCATCTTTCAAAATGGTGTCTGGAACCGACCTCTCCCCGATATCACAATCTTCGATGACGCGTTTGTGTCCGCCAATGTATGCTCCGGAATCGAAATCCAGGCAGCTCATCGTCAGGGCCTGCATGAGCTTATTCTTGGAGCGCAGGGGGTTGCGCTGAGCACAGCTCTTCAAGCCCATGTGCTTCGGATCGAGGGACATAATACCGCGCTCCGCGAGCTGGCCGATGCCATTCCCGCCGCCGCGCGCGGTCCCTACAAAGTCGATCCGTTCTGTGCCTTGCCGCCGGATGAGGCCATCGATGCCAAAATTCAGGAAGCAGAGCGCCGCCTGGCCGCTGCCCGCGCATCCGATGCCATCCGTCAGCGTCCCGGTTTTCAGGAATTTGGCCTTCCGGATTTTGATCTTGATGCCATTGACCAGATTCTGGGGCGTGGATTGCCCGGCCTTGAAGCGGATGCGGCTGCCCGCGTTCGGGCCCATATCGCCAAACTGGGTCAAGGCGGCGAGAGCTGGGTTGCAGATGGGATGCCCCGGATAGAGCGAGCATCCCAAGGACAAGATGGTGAAATCTGCCCATTCTGTGCCCAGGACCTTGCAGGCTCCGACATCATCGCACACTATCGCGCCTATTTCTCGCAAGCCTATGAGGACTTGAAGGCCGTCATTCGCCAGACCGGGATCGGTGTTCGGGATACGCATGGCGGTGACATCCCTTCTGCATTTGAGCGCAACATCCGCACGGCCGCCCAAACGCATGAATTCTGGAAGGATTTCACCGAACTTCCGGAAATTGAGATTGATACCGCAGCCATTGCCCGTGATTGGAGCGCGGCGCGTGACACCGTTCTTGGGCAGCTTCGGGAAAAGGCTGCTGCGCCGCTGGATCAGACGCGCCTAACGCCGGAGGCTCGCCAGGCGGTGCAGAGCTACCGCGCACGGATTGCCGAGGTTGCCGCTCTCTCTGCCAGCGTGGTGGGTGCGAATGCGCGGCTCGATATCGTCAAGGAACAGGCACAGGCCGATGATCTCGCGGCGCTGACAAGTGATCTGGCAAAGCTGAATGCGCAAAAGGTAAGGTTTAACCCTGCTGTTGCGCAGTGCTGCGACGCTTATCTCGCTGAAAAGGAAGCAAAAGGGGCGACCGAGCTCCTTCGCACGCAGGCCCGCACAGCGCTCGATCAATACCGGGAGCAGATCTTCCCGGCCTATGAAGCGGCCATCAACGATTTTCTGCGCCGCTTTGGTGCCTCGTTCCGGCTGGGCGAGGTCCAATCAGTCAACATGCGCTCAGGCTCTTCTGCATCCTACTGCGTGGTCATCAACCAGCAAAACGTCAACCTGACGGCCGAGGCAGGACCTTCCTTCCGTAACACCTTGAGCGCCGGGGACCGGAACACGCTGGCGCTCGCGTTCTTCTTCGCTTCGCTTGAACAGGATCCCAACCTTGCCAACAAGATCGTCGTCATCGACGATCCGATGACCAGTCTGGATGAACATCGCACGCTGCGCACCCGCGAGGAGATATTAGCCATGGGCAGGCGGGTTCAGCAGGTTATTGTCCTATCCCATTCGAAGGCGTTTCTTTGTCACTTGTGGGAACAGGCCGATAGGAACGCGGCCGTTGCGCTGCGCATAAACAGGGCCGCTATCGGCTCTGATATCGCTGGCTGGGATGTGCGGAATGACAGTATATCCGAGCATGACAAGCGCCATGAGCTTGTTCGCGGATATCTCCGGGCCGCCGATCCAAATCAAGAGCGAGCGGTTGCCACCGCACTTCGGCCGATTTTGGAGGCCTTTATGCGCATAGCCTATCCGGAATATTTCCCTCCAGGCACGCTGCTAGGCCCGTTCATCCGAACATGTGAGCAGCGAGTTGGCGGGGCCAATGAGATTCTCTCAGCGGCAGATATAACAGAACTGAACAGGCTGAAGGATTATGCAAATCGGTTCCACCACGACTCGAATCCTGCTTGGCAGGTTGCCGCAATCAACGATGCTGAGTTGACCGACTTTGTCGAGCGAACCTTGTTATTTGCTTCCCGCAGGTAGGTTTCGTCGACGGACGCGCTGCGTCCTGCGGGGGCGTTGCTTAGTCGTGAATCTGGCGGGTGAGCTGCACCGTCGTTGACGGCCCTGGGACCGTGGTCCTCCGCGGCCGTCTATTTTTTCGATATTATTATCCGTTAAATTTGCGAAAAAAGTTGACTCGTTTCGGAGCCTCGCATACACCCTCCCCTCAAGACGGAAGGAGACCGGCATGGCAAACTCGACCAACATGGCAGTCGCGCTCGCGGCCATCTTCGGCCAGACCCTGACGAGTGTCGAGGGACTCAGCCGGGCCCTTAAACAGGCCGGTCTGCGAACCGATGGCGGCAAGGGGCGTGGGGCAAGCAACATGGTGGGACAGGATACGTTCAACCTGGCGATTGTTCTTGCCGCTGGTGTAGGCATGACCGCCGCTCCGGCCTTCGTCCGCAACGTCATCGATATGGAGCTGAAGAGCGGTGTTCTCCTGCAGGGAGAGCAGGTCGTATGGGCACCGGGAAGTCAGCCGCCCCGAGGTTCAACGCTTGGCCTCGTGAAGCAGGATCTGCTGCCCGGCGTTGAGGTCACCTCAACCCTCGGCGCGTTTATGGGCAACTGGATCGACGGCCTGTTCGACGCGACATTGCCTTGGAAGGATGAGGGTATTGCCAACCTTGAAGTTGGCCTGAGCGGTCCGTGGGCTGACTTTACTCTGGAGTGGGCGGGCAATCGACTGGAACTCGGCTTTGCCGCGCAAGGGGTGGATCCGAGGGCCGAGCCTGACTGGGAGCGCCGGATCATTTTGCGCGGAAACCTTTTCCGCAAGCTGGTGCAAATTGTTGAGGCCTGATCCACACAACCGCCCTTCGCGCTCCCGAAGTATCGCCTTCAGACAGTTGGTTCCGAACATGATCCCTCATATCGCCCTTGCGGCCTTCCGCCTGATACACTGATCCATCTGGATCGGGCGCAGGGTATTGCTCAGTCTGATGTCTCCGTTGATCGCCGGAAACGACCACGAATCGCCTGTCACCAGACAAGCCGTTCCAGGGCCGCCCGGACCATTCAAAGGGCCATCCACCCCCACGCTTTCCTGCGGCAGACGAAATTCGGCAGTCAGGCCGAGTGTTTTTCGCACCGACGAAGCCCGATCCGGACCGGAGCGGAAGAACTGTCTGTCGCGGCTTGCGGTGGCCGGTCCACAAGACCTGCCCTCACCGGGCGTCAGACAGTATGTGAAAAACGGACACCTCTTTAGTGTCGAGGTCAACCCGTTGATAAGGCGCGACTTATTCCAATTCGGTAGACGACGGAATATTGTCCGGGCGACAGACAAGCTGCTTTTCGGAAGGATGAAACGATGAAAACCTGATGACCCCAGATACGAAAACGCCGGAATGTTGGCGCATTCCGACGTGATCGTCAGGAAGACCGAAGTCCACCAGCTGTCATACTGGTTCTTTAGCAGATTCAGCGGTCCGCCGCAAGGATCTGTCATGGGCGACGATCCTCCTCAACATAGCAGGCTTCTTTTCGGGAACGGCTGACAGGCCGACCTTGCCCGTCCGTAAATCCGGCGGGGCGAGGACGGCACCGCCATGCCTGCATCCCGGCAGGAGACCTCATCCCGATCGGCCCCTGGCCATCGCGGCACGAGACCGCATCCGCCCGACCGGGCGGAGACCGATCCCACATGAGGAAACCATCCCATGACTATGAATATTCCGATCGAGCCCATGCTCGCGCTACCCCCTGCTGCTTCAGGCCTCGAAAGCGCAGTGGCCCTGCCTGCGCCGTCCAGGGCGGGTCGCGATATCGCGATTGCCTCGAACCGCCACTGCACGGCCCACGACGTTCTGGGTCACGGCGCGGGGTTCCGCATCCAGTGCGAGTCCGCGCTGGAACGCGACCATGCCTATATCATCAATGCCAGGCCCCAGACTCATGACCTTCGTGAACAGGTCGTATTCCCGTATCCGTTCGCGGACAGCAAGACGCGGCACATCTTCGACTTCTACGTGACCGAACTCGACGGGAGGCGGATCGCATGCACGGTGAAGCCCGATCCCCTGACCCGTAAGCGCGGCGAGGGTCAGATGCCGGGACAGGATTTCATCACGCATATGCAGACGGTCTCCTTCTGGGTGCAGGAGCGGAACTTTGCGGACGAAGTCCGTCTGCTCACCGAGAAAGACATCGATCCCGTTGAGCTGCACAACGCCCGTATTCTGGCGGCATTTCGTGAACCCGACCCCGATGCCGACGCTGCTGCCCGGGAGTTGACGAGATACCTCTTGGGCGGTCGCAGCTTACGCGATCTCACACGCGATCTCGGCTTGGCCGAGCGCGGTTATCGCGCCTTGCTGCGCCTGGTCCGCATGGGCGCACTCGTTGGCCAACCGGGCCATCAACTTACCCCTGACATCCTCATTTTCCGGAAAGGAACCATCCAATGACCGCAATCGACCGTCACCTGCCCCAGTTCATTATCGGCAAGCATGACAGGATCACATTCCCGACCTTTGGGATGTTGCCTGGTATGCCTGGAAAATCGATGCGTCTGGTTTACGCCACCGATGAGGGTGTGGTGCTCCAACCCGCCGATGGTGCCGGCCCTTCCGAAACCTTCAGCTATGCCCAGCTGCGTCGGATGAATGCGGCGCGGGAAATCCACCATGAGCCGGAGTTCTATCTGCCCGTAGCGCAGCGCAGCGCGACCTTGCGCAACGAACTCGACGGTATTGCGCCAGCTATGTCTGATGCGGAACGTCGACGCGTCGACGCCCGCTATGCCCTGGTTATGGCGTTCGACGTCTTGTCGGACAACGACGCGGGTGCGGCCAGAATCAAGCGCACCGATGAAAGCATCGCAGCCAATATGGACCTGATCCGCGATACCGCGGCGGAATATCTGAGCAAAACCGGGCCTACCCCCGATTTTGTCGAACGTGTGCGCGAATACCGCGAGAATGGTGGCCGCAAACCTCAAGGTGGCCAGACGGCGGCCCGTCCGGAGGCGGTTGCGCCGCGGACGCTTCGCAAATGGTCGGCGGCGATGAAGGTGGGCGGCAAGTGGGCGCTTCGCGACAAGTGCTGCAACCGCGGCAACAAGAACGGACACTTCACCACCGACGAGCAGGGGCTGCTGTCGAACGTCATCCGCGAGTTCTATCTCGACTTAAACCGTCCAAGCGTCGCGCAGACGGTGATGGAGGTCCGGCGCGTATTTCTGGAGAAGAATGCAGTGCGGCGGGAACAAGGCCTGACGGAGATGCGGATTCCGAGCCGCGACGCCGTCCGATCGTTCATCAAGGGCATCGATGAGCTCACCGGACTTTTCGAGCGTTATGGCCACCGTGAGGCCCTGAAGCGGATGAAACCCGTGACCAGGGGCCTGGAGGTCAGCCGCCCTCTGGAACGCGTCGAGATGGACGAGTGTAAAATCGATCTCATCACGATCATGGCGCAGGCCGGCCTTCTGCAGCTCTTCACGCCGGAAGAACTGGAAAAAATGGGCTTGAACAACAAGAAGCGCCGCTGGTGGCTGGTATTCGCAATCGACTGCCGCACCCGCATGATCCTTGGGATGAAGCTCACCAACGAGCCGAAGACGACCGCCGCAAGCGAATGCCTGCGCATGGTCCTGGAGGACAAGGGTGAGTTTGCAGATGCCGTAGGCGCGTTGACCCCGTGGTCGCATCGCGGCAAGCCCGAAAGTCTGGTGACGGACAATGGCGTATTCCGGTCCATTGAGTTTACGGACACCTGTGCCAATGTCGGTATCGGCCTCCTGCGGACCGTTGCCGGCGCTCCGGGCATGCGGGGGATGATCGAGAGGCTGTTCCGCACCGCCATCATGAGCCTGTTTTCGCGTCTGTCCGGTCGGGTTTTCTCGAACGTCCTCGAGCGCGGCGATCATCCTTCGGAAGAGCGGGCCTGCCTGACCATCGAACAGCTGGCCTACGCCATCGTGCGTTGGGTCGTCGATATCTATCACAACACGCCGCACGAAGGGCTTGGAGGCCTGACGCCGCTGCAGCAGTGGGGCCGTGACATGGAGGACGGCAACTATCCGCTTCACGCCTTGCCAACCCGCGCCACCACCCGGATCGCCTTCGGGGTTCCGATCGTGCGACAGCTGAGCAAGACCGGCATCACCGTCGGCGGCATTCGCTATCACGACGAAGTGCTGGCACATAGGCACCTGTCCTATGGGGATCACGATGTCGAGGTCCGCTGGGACCATACCGATATCGGCAGGATCGCTGTCTGCGTCGAAAACCGCTGGATCGAAGCGCGCAGTGTCCATCGCAATGGCCTGCTTGGCCAGGCGCTCGATGGCCTCAGCGCCGCGGAATGGGACGCCTCGGTTCGGGCATTGCGTGCAAGCGATCCGAAGCGCCAGGCCTTCGATGAAGGCGTCGTCCATGCCGCGATCAAGGATATCCAGGCGATGAACCACCGCCAGCAGCTGGAATACCAGGTCATCAATCAGGACTGGTCGAAAGAGCGCGTCCTCGCGCGCGAGGAGGTGATGATGAGCTTCGACGTGCGGCCCGATACCCCGCGCACCCATCAAACCGCTGACGACTACGGCCGGACCATTCAGCCGCGTGCGCCCATGGAGAACGTCGGAAGCGAGGCGGCCGCGCTTCCCAAGCCCGATCGCGGCCCGAAATTCGATGGCAAGGCAAAAGGATGACGATGATGAACACCGATACCCAGACCCGTTATATCGCCATTGCCCCCCTTATGGCGCAGCTTCGCGCGCGCCATGTCGTTACCGAACGCGACCGGGAGGTTCAGGCCCAACTTTGCCGCCTTCTGCACGTCGACAGGACCGGGCAGATCACCGCCGAACCTGTCCGCTTCACGGCGGGACTGGAAAGCCGCGGCATCATCCTCATCGAGCCGGCGGGCGGCGGAAAGACCACCGCCATCCGCAATGTCTTGCAGGAATTCCCGGCCTTGGGCACCCATCCCGACACCGGGGCACCCCGTGTCCTTGAGGTGCAGGTCGAAAGTCCCGCAACCCTGCGCAGCATCCTGCGTGCCCTTCTGCGGGAGATGGGCCTGACCAAGGTATCGTCCCGGACCAGCGCCTGGGAACTGCTCGATCTGGTGAAGAACCGGATCGCGGTGACCGGGGCAACAACGATCTGGCTCGATGAGGCGCAGGATTTGTTCCTGTCCCGATCGACCCGGGAAATCGACGACATGCTCAAGATGATCAAGGGCTTGATGAAAGGTCCGAATTCGGTCGTGGTCATCCTCAGCGGCACCGAACGCCTGATCGAGATTGCCGGCTATGACCCGCAGGTCAATCGCCGGTTCACCAAGATCATTCCGGGCGATCTGCAGATCGGGGCCGACAATGCTGGTCTGACCGAGGTGATCTGCGACTACTGCGCGGCGGCGGGGCTGACCTTCGATGGTTCCGGTTCGGTCGTCAGTCGCCTGATCTACGGCAGTCGGCACCGGTTCGGCCGGGCGGTGGAAACCACGATCAATGCCATCGAACGGGCGCTCTTCGAGGGTGATACCATCCTTGGGCGCCAACATTTCGCCGAAGCCTGGGGTATGCAGGAGATGTGTGCCTGGGACCGCAACGTCTTCGTTTCGCCGGACTGGCATAAGTTCGAGCTTGATGCGCAAGCCGCCGAGTTCGACGCGTCGCGCACGGCACGGCAACGCCGCGCTTTGCGTCAGGGCTAATCCCATGCCGATGTTGCCTCATATCCCGATCATTCCGGGTGAAACCATTCTTTCCTGGGCGGATCGTTCCGCCCAGGCTCAAGCAGGGCATTGTCTGCCGGAGCTCCTGAGGGTCGTCGGCTTCCCTCAGAAGGACGTCGAACCGGTGAAGGACTTGGCGGTGCTTGCCCGTCTCACAGATCTCTTCGGCGGCGAGGCGCCGGCTTTGGAAGCTTCCGCGATCTTCAGGCATGATGGGAATATGAGGCGGTTTCGGCACGAGGTGTTCAAACCGTCCATGCTTTGCCGCCGCGTGACGGCATTCTGCCCTATGTGTCTGCTCGACGACGGATCCTTCCAGCACAGCCGTGTATCGTGGCAATTCAGCAGCACGGTCTGTTGCGATCGCCACGATATTGCCCTGACCACGACGAAGGCCGAAATCCATTTCGATGCGCTGGTGCCGTCTGTCGCGTTCCCGGACCCGGCGGCGCTGCAAGAGCTTTGCGATGCGGCCACGCCGATGACACCCGGACCCTTGCAGCGCTATGTCGAGGATCGGTTGTCCGGCTCCACGTGCGAACCGCTGTGGCCGGACGGTTGTCGTCTCGATCAGGTCATGGGCATTTCGAGGTGCCTGGGGAACGCCATGCGGGATCACACGACCGGCGACCTCGGGGATGCTTGCCGGACGGGCTTCGAAGCGCTGCGGGGGGGCAAGGCGAGCATCCTGAAGGCCCTCGACGATATTCTGTGCCAACGGGGCCAAAAGGCCCGCGTCAACACCCCCACCCGTGCCTTGGGCAGGCTCTATGACGCAGTCAGGCTGAACGAGGATCTGTCCCCCCTCCGCCCGCTGGTGCGCTCGTTCCTTCTTGATAATGTCCCTCTCGCAGCCGGGGATGACATCTTCGGGGAGGTCGTGCCCGCGCGGCGTCGACATGACCTTGCGACGCTCTCCGGGATGTGCGGAATGTCCAAGTTGCAGGTAAGAGACGTATTCGCCGCCCTGGGGCTGTTGTCGACAGATAACGGCCGACCTTTGAATGCGCTTACCTTCGATGCGGTCGAAAGCGAAACCGTGGCGTGCGAGCTGCGGGGATCAGTCCCCGCCAACGCGCTCTCCGCCCATCTTGGCTGCGACATGACGACGGCAGCGGCGGTCCTCAATGCGGGATTGGTCGAGAGGGTTTTGGGCGACAGGATTATTGTCGATCGCGACGCGGATGCCCTGAAACGGGTCAGCCTGGACTCCATTCATGTCCTTCTGGCCCTTCTTTTTGAGAACGCCACCACCATCGCGGTTGTCCCTGTTCAGTTCGCCACCCTGAGCGCGGCCGCGCGCCACGCCCATTGGCAGGTCGACCGGATCATCCGACTGGTCTTGTCTGGGAGACTCGACCTCTATGGCCTGGTTGGGCGAACCGATTTCGACGGCCTGCTGATCGATGAACCCCAGCTGCTGCGCATCCTCGAGGCCCCACCGATGACGGCCGCAATGTCCAAGGAAGATGCAGCCAACGAATTAGGGGTCGAGGTGCAGATCCTCGAGAACATCATGCGGATTCCCGACGAGAGCGGAGCGCCGATCATCCGGCGCGTTGTCCCACTCACCGGCCCGCTGAAACGTCGCCATCAGGTCGCGAAGCCCGATTTCGAACAGTTCCGGCTCGACCATATCTCGATCCGCGAACTGGCCGAAGCTGAGGGTGCAACGCTCGCCGAGATGCATGCATCCCTGCAGAAGCGCGGGATCTTGCCGATTCTGTCAGGCATGCTCTTGGCGACTCAAGTCTTCCGCCGATCCGACATCTGACCCTTATCCAAGCCTGAAGCCTTGCGAGCCGCCCATCATGGGCGGCTTTTTTTGTTGCGTATCAGAGGTCACAGGCGAGTTTCGATGGGCGTTATTTGCCCTCGCAATGGCACAGAACCGCCGCCGAATTCGAAAATAGTCATTGATTCCATTGAATAAATTTTACGGCCATGGCCTCTTATTGGCCGTCATTTCAGTTTCGCCGGTTTGGCGCGCTGCAGATTTGGCTTATTCTGCAACGCGCGCCGGTGGGTTTGTGCGATCAGCTGCGGCGGGGCGGAGCGCTCATCTGCGCCGCGACTGTCGCGCCCGCGATCCGCGCCTGTGCATGGGTTGCGCCATTGACCTGCAGCGGGCCGATCCGCGCGCCCGAGATGATCACCGATCCTGCGCCCAGCGGCAGGCCGTATTTGGCGGCATGATCCGCCAGCCAGACCAGAAAAGGCCCCGTCTCGGCAAGGGGTTGCGGCTGTTCTGAGGCAGCGACAGCGCGGCCGTCCAGATCAAGGCGGATCTCCAGCGGCTGTTGCAGCACCTCCGCCCAATCCGCAATCGGATCGCCCAGTACAATGGCGGCCGAGCAGAAACTATCCGCCATCGCCTCCATCGGGTCGCGGGCGAGACGGTCCAGCAGGCGCGCATTGATGAATTCAAAGGCGAGGCGAACTTCGGCGACCGCATCCAGCGCCGCGGCCGGGGTGCAGCCGGGGGTGATGGCGCGGCCAAGGATGAAGGCGGTCTCGACCTCGATCGCGCCGTCGCTGTCCAGCGCAATTTCCGCGCCGCTAACATGCACGTCGCTGGCGGGAATGGCGGCGCATTCGCGGGCGGTGCCGCGCAGCAGCGCCATTTTCCATGCGGGCGCGCCGTCCCCCAGCACCAGATGCTGCACCTGATAGGCCGCATCTATATCGGGCGGAACGCTGGGCAAGGCAGCGGGCCGTGGCCCGCCAGCCCGCGCCGCGATCAACAGGGATGCGGCAAGGGCGGGGTCAAAGGATGACGTCAATTCTGGGCCTCGAACGTGGGCATGGCGGCGCGGGGCATGATGGCACCGGGATAAGTCACGACCTCGGCGGCCACAGCGGCGGCGCGGGCGATGGCGGCCTCGACACTGAGACCTGCGGCCCGCGAGGACAGCCAACCGGCGTTAAAGCTGTCGCCGGCGCCGGTGGTGTCGCGCGCGGGCCGGCGCGGCGGCAGGGGAATGGCGCGCACATCCGCACTGCCCGCCGCACGATACAGCACATCATCACCGCCGGTGGTCAGTACGATTTCCGCATCGGTCAGACCTTGCAGCAGGGCCATCGCGCCCTCTGCCTCGGGCTGGCCGAAACAGGCCTCCATATCGTCAAGCGACGGCAGCACCAGCGTCGCGATGCCCGCCGCCTGCCCGATCACCGCGGCAGCCGTTTCAGCATTCGGCCACAGACGGGGGCGATAGTTGGTGTCCAGCACCACCTGCGCGCCCGCCGCCTTGCGCTGCGCGAGCGCCGCCAGCAGGTTCGCGCGCCCCTCGGGGTAAAGCACGGCGAGGGTGATGCCGGACAGGAACAGCACATCGGCCTGCTCCAACACGGCCAGATCCTCGGGCGATTGGAACAGCTTACGCGCCGGGGCCTGATCGCGCCAATAGGTAAAGCTGCGCTCGCCGTTGGCGTCGGTGGTGATAAAGCTGAGGCCGGGGCGGCCGCCAATCTCGGTTGCACACAGGTCGGTGATGCCCTCATCGACGATCACGCCGCGCAAAAACGCGCTCATCTTGTCATCGCCAAGGCGCGACAGATAGCCGACGCTGCCCGCAGGTGTCAGGCGCGACAGGTAAATCGCGGTGTTCAGCGTATCGCCGCCCGCGTTGCGGTTGAACTGATCGGGGGCGTCCAGCGGGTTGTTGAATTCAGCAAGCGGCTCGCCAATCGACAGAAACTTCATCTTACTCTCCATAAGGGCTGGGCAAGGGCCCGCCCGCAACAAAGGCCGCGATATTATCCAGAACCAGCGCCGACATGGCGCGGCGGGCCTCATCCGTCGCCGAACCCACATGCGGGGTCAGCACGCAATTGGGGGCATCCAGCAGCGCCTGCGGCACGTTCGGCTCGTCGTCGAACACATCAAGCCCCGCGCCTGCGATATGGCCTGCCTGCAAGGCGGCGGCGAGCGCCGCGCTATCCACGACAGGGCCGCGCGCGACATTGACCAAAATGCTATCGGGCCCAAGGGCGGCCAGCACATCCGCATTCACCAGCCCGCGCGTCTCGGCCCCGCCGGCGGCGGTGACGAACAGCACATCCGAATGCTGCGCAAGGGTCACGGCATCGGGGTGGTAGGTATCTGGGCTGTCATTCTTTTCAGAGCGCGCGGTGTAGGCGACCGGCATCCCGAGGCCGCGCAGCAGGTCCGCGAGTTGCCGCCCGATGCGGCCATAGCCCAAGATCCCCGCGCGACCGGCCAGCACCGAGCGACCCAGGGCCAGTTTACGGCCACTCGCCCAATCGCCCGCGCGCACAAAGCGGTCACCCTCGGCGATGCGGCGGCCTGCCGCCAGCGCCAGACCCAGCGCCATTTCGGCCACCGCCAGCGATAACACGCCCGGCGTGGTGGTCACCCGGATGCCGCGCGCAACGGCGGCGGGCAAGTCAATCGCATCGACGCCAACGCCGCTGACGGCGATCAGTCGCAGCGCAGGCAATTGATCCATCTGCGCAGGCGATAGCCCCACCGCGCCCGAGGTCAGAACGATCTGCGCCTGTGATGCCGCCGCGATATCGGTGACAACATCGTAAGTGTCATGCAGCTTTTGCGCCATATCAGCGGGCTTTAGCGCCGCCAGCGCCAGAACCATCGGCCGTGTCATGCAATTTGGCCAAGGAAGGTCTGCAGACGCTCGTTCTGCGGATTGCCAAAGAATTCTTCGGGCGGGTTCTGCTCGACGATGGCGCCTTTATCCATAAAGATCACGCGGTCGGCGACAGCGCGGGCAAAGTCCATCTCATGCGTGACGCAGATCATGGTCATCCCCTCGCGCGCGAGGTCGATCATCGTGTCCAGCACCTCTTTCACCATTTCGGGATCAAGGGCAGAGGTCGGCTCGTCAAACAGCATGATGCGGGGCTTCATGCAAAGCGCACGCGCAATGGCGACGCGCTGCTGCTGGCCGCCCGACAGTTGGGCGGGGTATTTGTCGGCCTGTTCGGGAATGCGCACGCGGGCGAGGTAAGCACGCGCGGTTTCCTCGGCCTCGGCGCGCGAGACTTTGCGGCTTTTCATCGGCGCAAGGATGCAGTTTTCCAGCACGGTCATATGCGGAAACAGGTTAAAGGATTGGAATACCATCCCGACCTCTTGCCGCACTTTGGCGACGTTTTCATCGGTCAGCGCCACGCCATCGACGACGATCTCGCCCGACTGGATCGCCTCTAGCTGATTGATCGTGCGGATCAGCGTCGATTTTCCCGAACCCGAAGGGCCGCAGATGACAATCCGCTCGCCCGGGGCGACGGTCAGGTCGATATCGACCAGCGCGTGATAGGTATTATAGAATTTGTTCACACCGCGCATGGTGATGGCGTGTTGGCTCATGTCGCAATCCCTTGGATAAAGAGGCGGCCGGACGGGCCGGCCGCATCTAGATTATTCGGCGTTCTTGACGAAATCGGGCAGCGGCTCGCCCAGCCAGGTCTGATACAGCGCGTCGAACGTGCCATCGGTGCGGCTGTGGGTGACAAAGCTGTTGATCTCGGCCAGCAGCGCATCCGAATCCGGCGAGACGGCAATGCCCTGCAATTGGCTGGACAGATCAAACTTTTTGTCGAAGCGGCCACCGGCCACGCCCGAGATCTGCGAGAACACGACGTTCGACAGGCCAATGGTTTGCACTTGGCGCGACATCAGGGCCTGAACGGCGCTCGCGTCATCGTCAAAGCGGCGGATTTGCGCATCGGCAGGCGCAACGGCGGTGACGCCGGTGTCCTGGGTCGAGGCGCGGGCAACCGCGATGGTCACGCCCGAAAGGTCAGCGGCCTCGGTCACCGCCACATCGGTCGCGCCATAGACGCCGATGGCGATCCCCGCATAGGGGGTCGAGAAATCGACACGCTCGGCGCGCTCGGCGGTGATGCCCAGCGAGGCAACCAGCACATCGACCTGGCCCGACAGCAGGTAAGGGATGCGGTTCGGGCCAGTGACTGGCACGATCTGGACAGTGACGTCCAGATAGTCCGCCAATGCCTTGGCCACATCGGCATCATAGCCGCCGGGCTGGCCCGAGGCGTCCAAAATGCCAAAGGGCGGGAAATCGACCATCATGCCGACGCGCAAGGTGCCGGAATTTTTGATCGCCTCGAGATCCGCGGCATTTGCGGGTGCAGTCATGCCAAAGGCCAAAGCGGCGGCCGACAAAGCGGTAAACAAGCGACGAGTGGTTTTCATAGTTTCTCCTCCTCCTATGAAATCAGCGCGTGATAGCGCGGCGCATGCGGGCTTCCATATGGCGGGCCAAAAGTGACAGCGGCCAACACAGGATGAAATACAGCGCCGCAACGGTTCCAAACACCAAAAAGGGCTGGAATGTGGCGTTATTGACGATCTGGCCTGCGCGGGTCAGTTCGGTAAATCCGATGATCGAGGCGAGCGAGGTGCCTTTGATCAGCTGCACCAAAAAGCCGACGGTGGGCGCGGTGGCGACGCGCATGGCCTGCGGCAAGATCACATGGCGCATGCGGTCGGGATAGGACAGCGACAGGGCGGTCGCGGCCTCGGACTGGCCTTGGGGGACAGCCTCGATCGCGCCGCGCCAGATCTCGCCCAGATAGGCGCTGGCATGCAGGGTCAGCGCGACGGCGGCGGCCAGCAGCGGGTTGATCGGCAGGCCGACCACCGCAAGGCCGAAATAGACCAGAAACAGCTGCATCAGCAGCGGCGTGCCTTGGAACACTTCGATAAAGGCGCGGGCAAAGCGGTTCAACACCACATTGCGCGAGGTGCGCGCCAGTGCGATTAGCATCCCGCCAATCGCACCGCCGACAAAGGCGATCAGCGACAGCAGCAGCGTCCAGCGGATCGCCGAGACGATGAAGAAAATATCAGCCTGCGAGAATTCACGGATCATATCAACGGCTCGCAGGATAGTTGAAGAAGGTGCGGCGCAGCGCACCGAACAGGGTCGAAAAGCCAAAGGCCAGCAGGAAATATATGATCGTCAGCGCCAGATAGATCTCGAAATTCGCGAAGGTGCGCGCGCTGAGGTCGGCACCGGCGGCGGCCAGATCATTTGCCGAGATGATCGACACCACGCTGGAGGTCAGCATCAGATAGATGAACTGGCTGGTCAGCGAGGGATAGATATTGCGCAAAGCGGGCTTCAAAATCACATAGCGGAAGATCTGCACCTTGTTCAGCGCCAGCGCGCGGCCTGCCTCGACCTGACCTTGCGGGACAGATTCGATGCCGGCGCGAATGATCTCGGTGCCATAGGCGCCCACGTTGATCACCAGCGCGACCAGTGCAGCTGTGTTCGGCGACATGCTGATGCCGATCGCAGGCAGGCCGAAATAGATGAAAAAGATCTGGATCAGGAACGGGGTATTGCGGATCGCCTCGACATAGATGTCCACGATGAACCGCAGCACGCGGCCGCCCGATGTTTTTGCAACTGCGCCCAAGATCGAAACGATCAGGCCCAATACCATGGCCGAAAACGACAGTTGAACCGTTAGCCATGCGCCGTAAAACAGCATGTCTAGATTGTCGAATACTGGCCTGAAATTGAATTGATACATCAGCCCTCCCCTGCTCGATGTGTCGATTCCTCGAATATAGAACGATCTAAATGAGGAGGAACGCCGCTGTCAAACTGTTAACGCTCGCACAGATTGACGGATCACTAATAAGGGCGTGTTGATGAAGCGCTCGAACGGCGCATCGGGCTGGGACAGACGGCGCGCCAACAGGCGTGCGGCCCCCGCCCCGATCGTGGCGGGGCTGACGGCGATACTGGTCAAGGGCGGATAGGTCATTTCCGCCAGTGGCAGATCATCAAGGCCGACCACCGCCAGATCTTTGCCGGGGCTGACCCCGGCACGGCGCAGGCCCAGCATCAGGCCCGCCGCTAGCACATCGTTGAAACACAAAATGGCGGTGGGTTTTGTATCGAGGGCTAGCACCGCATCGGCGGCGGCAGCGGCACCTGTCCATGCCAGATCCGCCTCGACAATGCCGGCATTCTCGGCGCCGGTCTCAGCCAGGCCGCGCGCAAATCCGCGCAGTCGATCCTCGCGCGCAGAGGTGCGGGCCCGCACGGACAGGAATGCGATGCGCCTGTGGCCCATCGCCACCAGATGGCGCATGGCGATGCAAACGCCCTCGCTGTAATCGGCGCCGGCGTAATCACTTACATCTGTGCCGACCTCGCGCAGGGCCTGCACTACGGGCATACCCCAGCCGCGAATGCGTTCGGGCAGGTCGGGGGTGGTGCCCTCGGCCGCGCACAGGATCACGCCATCGACACCATGGCCACGAAAGCGCTGCAAAATCTCGGTCTGGCGGGCCACGCTGTCCTTGCTGTTCGCCAGCAGTACAACGCGGTCATGGGTGCCCATGACCTGCTCGACCCCGCTGAGGAACTCGGTGAAAAACGCATTCACAAGGTTTGGAACGATGACGCCGACGGTATTGCTGCTGTTATTGCGCAGCCGCGCGGCACCAATATCGCGGACGTAATCCTGCTGCGCCATGATCTGCTCGACCCGGGCGCGCGTGGCTTCGGCCACAAGGGGCGAGCCGCGCACCACCAGCGACACCGTCGCCCGCGAGACGCCAGCAATCTTGGCGATATCTTCTAATGTCGGGCGTTTGGGGGACATGCGGGCCTGCGGTATGGACTGGCGCGGATGCTAGGCTTTGCCGCCGCGCCCGTCAAATATGCGTTACACTTGCGCGGCAGCCTCGCGCACGGCGATTTCGGCCATGGCGACAATCGCCTCGCGCGAATCTGCGACGGCGATAAAGCGGCCATTGTGGCAGAATTTCGCGCCTTTTACGCCACTTGCCGCCTCGAGCGCGGCATCATTCAGACCGGCCCAAGCGGCGGGCAGATCGGCGCGTTGTTCAAACCCGTCGGGCTTTTTGCGGATGCCAGCCAGCGACCAGTCGGTGCCGCGCGGGGTGATGACGAACAGCAGATGATCCGCGCCCGCCTGATCAATCGCGCTGCGGAACGGCATGCCGCGCGGCAATTCCAGCACTTTGCCCTCGCCGGCAGTGGCGATGGCGTCAAGCACCATGGATTCGGCGCGCGCCTTGGCGGCTTTGCGACCCACCGAGGCCTCGAAAAACGCGCGGGCGATGGCAAGGGCGGCGTGGAAGGCCTGATCTTCGGCGGCGGGATCGTCATTGTCGAACACCGGCTTCAGGCTTTCCAGCAGCACCGGCAGCGTCAGACCGACCAGCGCGCCCGCCGTGGCGGGGTCCAGCGCGCCATTGTCGACAAGATCAACGGGCAGCGCGAAATGACGGTCCATCGACAGGTGGATCGCCTCGATATCGCCCTCGGGCACGGCCATAGCGCGCAGGTAATCCGCGCCGAAATGTTTCCAGATCAGCCCGAACGAGCTATAGGGCTGGTCATCCTCGCGCCGCGGCGCATCGGGCTGGTGGTGGTCGAAAATGCGCTGATCGGCGTCATAGGCGCGGCCGACGTCATAGATGATGCGGTCATCTGCGGGGGTAATCGCCTGCGCATCGCGCGTGCGCAGAATGGTCGCATCGGGAAAAAGCCGCGTCAGCACGACCGAGGACATCAGCTCGTCTGCGTGGAAGCTGCCCGAATGGGTTACAAGATAGGAAATCGTCATCGCGGGCCGCCTTTGGTCAATCTGTTCACTGCCCCATAGCGGCAGATCGGGCGGTTGCAAATAGCTTTGGGCCAGCCCTTTATCAGGGCCGGCCCATCACTTGCATGGTCGCGTTTGATTATTTGCGCGTGATGCTTTGGGTATCAACGGTTTGGCCGTCGACTTTCAGCACAGCGGTCAGGGCGCCGCCGGGGACTTGGGTGCTTTGGATCCGCAGGTCGGTGGTGACGCCAGCGTTCAGATCTTGGGTCGAGACCAGTTGGCCACGGGCACCATAGATTTCCAGCTGAGCGGGCGAGGAGACGTTGATCAGGTCAATGTTCAGCGGTTTGCCAGCTTCGATTTTGGGGCTGACATAGATATGTCCAAAGTCATTGGCAGCCATAGCCGAGGTGCCGACAGCGGCAGCAAGAACGGTAGCGGTGGCGATTGCAAACAGGTTTTTCATTCTCTTGGTCCTTCATGTCCCGGGCGCTTGGCCGTTTGGGAAAATTGGCGGGCGATGGGCGCTGGCGTTATTGCCGGTGGTGCCATTCGCCTTCGTGTGAAAGACATTTGGGCCTGAAGGTCGCGGCTTTAAAGGCGCCCAAACGCACAGGCTCTGTGCAAAATTGACCATATGGAAAAAGCCCCGAGGTTTCCCCCGGGGCCTGTCAGTCTCGTGCCTGTGGCGTGATCAGAAGACGCGGGCGATTGCGCTCCAGACCTGATTGATCGCCAGCGCGGCAAAGGCCAGCGTGCATAGCAGCAGCAGGATATTGGTGATCGGCCCGTTGCGCCATTCGCGCGGCACGCGGTCGGTGTTCAGGATCCACAGCAGCGTCACCGACATGAACGGCATGAACAGCGCGCCCAAGACCCCATAGGCCAGGATCAGATAAACCGGTTGTCCTAGGAATAGCATGACCATCGGCGGGAAGGTCAGCCACAGGATATAGGCCTTATAGGCCTTACCCTTTGAGCCACGCTCGATATGGCCATGGGGCAGCTTGCGCATCTGGCCCGCGAAATCGGCGAACATCAGGCTGACACCGTTCCACACGCCGATCAGCGAGGAAAAGGCGGCGGCCCAAAAGCCGAACAGGAACAGCTTGCCCATGAAATCGCCATAGCGCGAGGCCAGTACATTCGCCAAATCGACCATGCCCTGATCGCCGCCGCCGATGGCGATATTCGCAGAATACAGCAGCTCGGCCCCGACGATCAGCGTCGCGACGACGAAAATGCCGGTGACCAGATAGGCGACCTGATTGTCGATGCGCATGACGCGCATGAATTTCGGTGTCTCCCAGCCCTTTTCGCGCAGCCAATAGCCATAGGCCGCCAATGTGATCGTGCCGCCCACGCCGCCCGCGACCGACAGGATATTGATCATCGAGCCTTCGGGAATGATCGGCACCAGACCGGAGAGAACCTCGCCCAAGTTCGGCAGGGTAAAGGCGGCGGCGATGACCATGGTCACGAACATCAGCAGTACAAAAAAGGTCAGGATCTTTTCGAAACGGTCGTAACGCCCGCTCCAAACCATGATCAGGCCGAGGATGCCCGAGATGATGCCCCAGACCGCAACGCTCAGTTGCGGAAACAGCGAATAAAGCGCGAGGCCCGTGCCTGCCATTGCCGCAGCGCCGTAAACGAAACCCCAGATGACGATATAGGGGCCGAAATAGACGGTCGTCCATTTACCAAGGCTGGCCCAGCCTTCGAAAATCGTATTTCCCGTGGCCAATGTATAGCGCCCTGCCCCTTCGACCAGCACCACTTTCATAATGCAGCCGATGATGACCGACCACAGCAGCGCATAGCCATAAAGGCTACCCGCCACGGTCGTCGCGATCAAATCTGCCGCGCCCACACCCGTCGCGGCCACCACAAGGCCCGGCCCGACAATGCTCCACTTGGGCGTATCGGTTGATTTTTCGCTCATGCTTCCCCTCCACGCATAGATATTGGGTCAGCCTAACGGACCTATCGGCAAATAAAAAGACTTACAGCATCGGGTCGCAAAAACGGGGTTCAGCGCGCATCCGGCTGCGCCCGTTCATAAATCGCGCGTGGCGACATTATCGTTTTATCGCAATGTATTCGTTTACTTAAAGCAAACAGGATCGAAGAATATTAATAACCCGCAATATGCATAATGGCGTATATATAAACATATAGGCCGCTTTCCATATAACGATCACCACAAATAGAAACGGTGCGGGGATTAGACATCCCCGCACCGTTTCTTTGGATCACCGCGATCGCTGGATTAGATCGCAAAGTCCTCGATTGATTTGCCGCTTTCGAGCAGGCTCACCAGCCAACCCGGTTTGCGACCGCGACCGCTCCAGGTCAGGGCATGGTTTTCGGGGTGTTGGTATTTCGGAGCAACAGGCGTTGATTTCTTGGCGCTTCCGGTTCCGGCCAGCACTTCCAGCGAATAGCCGAATTTGCGGGCTACGGCTTCGGCTTCCAGGCGAGCCTGGGCGATCTGGCGGTCTTCAAAAGAGGCGATGGCTTTGCCAACGTCTTTTTCCAGTTTCTTTAGCTCAACTAGGGAAAGCGCGGTCAGGTTAATATCAGTCATAAGTGATCCCTCCGATCAATTTTGCTAGCATTAGCCTATAATCATAAAGGGTGCATCTATTCCTTTTACAGGAATAAGCAAAAAATTGCCGCCGCTAAAAACCACGTTTTAGGCCTATAAGATTTACCATCAGGACAATAAAACCTATCCGGCTATTGTTCGCTTCCGTTTTCTTCGGAAGCCTGATTGCCGCCGCGTGCGATGGCATGGGACAGTCGGCGCAGGAACCACAACACGATCAAAGCCAGAACAGAGGCCAGAATCGCCAGTGGGATAAGGCCGGTGCCGCAAGCCAATCCGATCGCACCGGCCATCCACATGCCTGCGCCTGTGGTGAGGCCGGTGATCCGTCCGCCCGAGGTAATAATCGAACCTGCCGCCAAAAACGCAACGCCTGCGGTGACAGCCTCGATCAGACGCAGCGGGTCCATATTCAATTGCTGGCCACTATCGAGCTGACGAATAATGATTTCATCGGCGATGATCGCGAAAAGACAGGCGGCCAGTGCGATCATCATATGGGTGCGAAGGCCGGCCGAGCTGGCGTGCAGCTCGCGCTCGAACCCGATCGCCGCGCCCAGCAGCGCGGCAAAGGCAAGGCGCAGCAGCACCACCTCGATACTCAGCGCAAGAAAGGGATCGCCGAATTCGGATTGCCATAGATTTTGCAAATCGGGGGACACGTCGACCTCGTTCAAAAAATGGCGGCAAAGATCGGGGAAAGGTTACGGGCGCTGCGACATGACGGCCAAAGTGGCCTGATCCGAAATGTCGATTTTTTCACCCGGCGCCAGACCCAACAGACGGGCAAGCGCCAAACGTCCGCGATTGGCGCGGCTTTTGATCGTGCCGGGCGCGCAACCACAGGTTTCGGCGGCTTCCTCGATGGAAAATCCCATCGCGCCGACAAGGATCAAAACTTCGCGCTGCTCGGCGGGCAGCTTATCAAGAGCGAGTTCAACCTCTTTGAGGGCGAGATTGCTTTCTTGATTGGGCTTGCTCGCCAAACGCGCCGCCATCTTTTCATCGACATCAGCCACTTCGCGGCTGCGCTTTCGCAGCATACTGCGCATATTGTTGCGCAGCACTGTAAAGAGCCATGAGCGCAAATTCGTTCCGGGTGTGAAAAGATGAAACTTTGACCAGGCTTTCATCAAAGTCTCTTGCACCAGATCGTCCGCCAATACGGAATCGCGGCTGAGTGTCAGGGCGAAAGCGCGAAGGGCGGGAAGGTGCAGCAAGATCTCTTGCCGCGGATCGGGCAGAGGGGGCACGTCCGACTTCGGCGGCTGCGGCGGCTTTGCGATTGCGTTCAACTGGGCCTCCCGTCTTCCAACAGCTTCTTGACCAGCGCTTGCAGCGAATCTGGCAAATCGTCGTTCAATTTCGAGCGATAAAGAAGTTGCAGGTTTTCATCCACTTGGCGCTGCAGCGCCGGATCCAATGCGGCGGCATGATCAATCGCATCGCGATCTGTCAAAGGGGCCTGTGCGGTTGAAGCCGCGTTTTTATCTGGCATATTGTCACTCGATGTGCTGCGCCGAAACGGTGCCTGTAGGGCGCATGGGACGTTCACAGTAAAACTGTATGATTTCTTGGGAACCTAATGCGGCCACAGGCGTTTGGTTCCAGTGGAAATACAAATTTTTAAAAAGAAGTGTGCCAGTATGAGCGAACCAGAACACACCACCAGCACATCGCGCGAGGCGCCGCGTGTTGAAAACAGCATGGCGATGCGCGTGGCGGCAGAGCTGCCCTTTTTGCGCCGCTATGCCCGCGCACTGACAGGTAGCCAAGAAAGCGGCGATAAATATGCCGCCGTCACGATCGAGGCGCTGCTCGAAGACCGCTCGCTGCTTGATCCTGCCCTGTCGCCGCGCATCGTGCTGTTCCGCACCTTTCACAGCGTGTGGCAATCCTCGGGCCGTATTTTGGCCGATGCGGCAACCACGATGGCGGAAAAGCGGGCGCTGGCGCGTTTGGCGGGGCTGACCTCGAACACGCGCGAGGCGCTGTTGTTGTTCACGGTCGAGGAATTCTCGCGCGAGGATATCGCCCAGATTATGCAGATCGACGCTGATCAGGCCGATGCGCTGCTGAAGACCGCCTATGTCGAGACGCTCGATACGATCAAGGGCCGCGTCATGATCATCGAGGACGAGCCGCTGATCGCAATGGATATCCGCGCCATTGTCGAGGAAATGGGCCATGAGGTCGTTGGCGTCGCCACCACCCGTGCCGAGGCCGAGGCTTTGGGTCGCGATGCGCAGCCCGATCTGATCTTGTCGGATATCAACCTTGCCGACAAATCTTCGGGCATTGATGCGGTCAATACGCTGCTGGCTGAACTGGGCGCGATCCCGACGATCTTTATCACGGCTTTCCCGGAAAAACTGCTGACAGGCGAGCGGCCCGAACCCGCCTTCTTGATCACCAAACCCTTTACCGAGGAGCGCGTCCGCTCGGCCGTGTCGCAGGCGATGTTCTTTGCCTCGACCGAGACGCTTTCCAGCTAAGATCTCGTGAAACGCCCGGAACCGTTTTGATTTCGGGGCGTTTCTTTGGCAGACGAAACAAGAAACAAGAGGTGACGACATGTTAGGTTGGGCTCTTACATTCCTCGTCGTGGCATTGATCGCGGCGGCGCTGGGTTTCACCGGTATTGCGGGAACAGCATCCTCGATCGCTCAGGTTCTGTTCTTTATCTTCATCGTATTCTTTGTGGTGGCGATGATCGCCCGCGCCCTGCGAGGGCGCCCGCCGATGTGATCCGATAAGGAAACAAAAATACCCGAGGCCGTCGCTGAAAAGCGGCGGCCTTTTTCGTTGTGGATATCCATGGCGACACGTCAGCCGCATATTTCCGCCGACACCTTTGTCCAATCTGGCGGGTGGGCGCCGATTGCTCCGCAGAGCGGTGCGGGGGCGGAACCCGCGCCCCTCCGGTCTGTTACATTCACACAGGGCGCGCGTCGCATATGCGATTGTCTGGATGCCCGCAAAGCTCCGCACCGCCCATGGCGCTGCGGCCTGAATGCGTTGACGGCTATCCGCTTAAAGCCTTGATAAATAAATAAATAATCTAAATTTTAGGCGGGAATATTGGAACCCTTCCCCGATCTGCACGTTGTATAAGCATGCCCAAGACGGGGCGCTGAACACGAAAAAGGAGTTAGTCATGAAAAACCTCATGCTCACCTCAGCTATCGTTCTGATGACCGCCGGTACTGCGGCCTATGCGCAAGACGCAACGCCTGCACCTGCAGATCCGGCAATGCCCGCGCCGACGGACCCGGTAACGCCTGCACCGGCCGATCCCACTATTCCGGCTCCTGCCGATCCGGTGACCCCGGCTCCGGCTGACCCGACCATCCCGGCCCCCGCTGATCCGGCCATCCCGGCCCCTGCGGACCCGATGGTCCCGGCCGAGCCGCCCACCACCGCAGCCCCGATGGCTGAAGGCGGTGCCGTTGCCACTGCCGAGGAGCTGACCGGCGCGAATGTGCAGGATCTGGAAGGCACCAGCATCGGCTCGATCAGTGATCTGCAACTGAACGGTGATGCCGTGACCGGCGTGATCATCAATGTCGGCGGCTTCCTGGGCCTTGGCGCGAAGCCCGTGCTGATCCCGGTCGAGCAGATCGACGTGATCCGCGATGCTGATGGCACTGTGCTGCACGTCGAAGTCGGCATGTCGCGCGAGCAGCTGGAAGCGATGCCCGAGCACGTGACCCAGTAAACCCATTCGCCCTGATGCCTCCCCCGCAGCATCCGCTGCGGGGCCTATAAAGGAGAAGACCGATGAGCAATCCTGTAACCTCGTATAATCCCGCCGAGACCAGCAATCTGTTGTCCGGCAAGGATGAAGTGAAGGGCACCAAGGTCTACAGCCCCGCAGGCGATGATCTGGGCCATATCGACGACGTGATGATCGATGCCGCCAGCGGCAAAGTTGTTTACGGCGTGCTGGAGTTCGGCGGTTTTCTGGGCCTCGGCTCGGATTATCACCTGATCCCGTTTGGCAAGCTGCGCTATGACCATGCCCGCCACGGCTATGTCACCGATCTGACCAAGGCACAGCTGGAAGGCGCGCCCGCCTATAGCGACGATTGGCGTACCAACCGCGACTGGCAGCAGCGCAACTATGACCACTATGGCCTGCCGCCCTATTGGATCTAACTGATCCAGTAAGCCACCATCAGCCGGCCCCTGCGGGGGCCGGCTTTTTGCGCTAGACCCCGCCGAGGTGCTGTCGTAACCTAAGGTCACATCTTTACTTCCACATCCGCCCTTGTCAGTTCTGACGTGACAAATTGTCGCGGTCATGCTGCTGAATGCGGATGCCAGTCCCAGATCCAAGCCCGACGCAAGGAGACGTAGATGTTACCCAAATCATTGAAACATAAGAATGGCGCCATGCGCCTTGTCGCAGCCTCGACCCTTGCGCTGATGATCGGCGCGGGTGCCCATGCGCAGGTAAACCCGGTCGAAGTGCCGGTGGGCGCGAACGAGACCTTTACCTCGCGCGTGCTGACCACCGGCCTGTCGAACCCTTGGGAAATCACCTGGGGCCCCGACAATATGCTGTGGGTGACCGAGCGATCTTCCGGCGAAGTGACGCGCGTCGACCCCAATACCGGCGAGCAGCAGGTCCTGCTGACCCTGACCGATTTCAGCGTCGATGTGCAACACCAGGGCCTACTTGGCCTCGCGCTGCATCCTGAGTTTATGCAAGAGAGCGGCAACGACTACGTCTATATCGTCTACACTTATAACACCGGCACCGAAGAAGCGCCCGATCCGCATCAAAAGCTGGTGCGTTATGCCTATGACGCTGCCGCGCAGCAGCTGGTCGATCCGGTTGATCTGGTCGCAGGCATTCCCGCAGGCAACGACCACAATGGCGGTCGCATCAAATTCGCCCCCGATGGCCAACACATCTTTTACACGCTGGGCGAGCAAGGCGCGAACTTTGGCGGTAACTTCCGCCGTCCGAACCACGCGCAACTGCTGCCGACGCAAGAGCAGGTCGACGCGGGCGATTGGGTCGCCTATTCGGGCAAGATCCTGCGCGTGAACCTTGACGGCACGATCCCCGAAGACAACCCCGAGATCGAGGGCGTGCGTAGCCATATCTTTACCTATGGCCACCGTAACCCGCAGGGCATCACCTTTGGCCCCGACGGCACCATTTATGCCACCGAACACGGCCCCGATACGGATGACGAGCTGAACATCATCGCCGGCGGTGGCAACTATGGGTGGCCGAATGTGGCCGGCTATCGCGATGGCAAATCCTATGTCTACGCTGATTGGAGCCAAGCGCCCGCTGACCAGCGTTACACCGGTCGCGCCGGTATCCCCGACACCGTGCCGCAATTCCCCGAGCTGGAATTCGCGCCCGAGATGGTCGATCCGCTGACAACCTATTGGACGGTGGATAATGATTACGATTTCACCGCCAATTGCGGCTGGATCTGTAATCCGACGATCGCGCCTTCGTCTGCCTATTACTATGCGGCGGGCGAGAGCGGTATCGCGGCTTGGGATAATTCGATCCTGATCCCGACGCTGAAACATGGCGGCATCTATGTGCAGCACCTCAGCGATGATGGCCAATCTGTCGACGGCCTGCCCGAGCTGTGGTTCAGCACCCAGAACCGCTATCGCGATATCGAGATCAGCCCCGATAACCATGTTTTTGTGGCGACCGACAACTTTGGCACCTCGGCGCAGAAATATGGCGAGACCGGCTTTACCAACGTGCTGCATAACCCCGGCGCGATCCTTGTCTTTAGCTATGTCGGCGAGGATGCTGCGGGTCAGACCGGAATGATGACCGCGCCCGCACCGCAGACGCAATACACGCAAGTGCCCGCCGAGGGTGCAGGCGCGGGCGCGACTGAGGTTGCGGATGTCGATTACGACACGCTGTTCACCGAAGGCCAGACCCTTTATGGCAGCGCATGTGCCGCGTGCCATGGTGCCGCTGGCCAAGGTGCGCAGGGCCCGACCTTTGTGGGCGTGCCGGATGTGACGGGTGACAAGGACTACCTTGCCCGCACCATCATCCACGGTTTTGGCTATATGCCGTCGTTTGCGACTCGGCTGGATGACGAGGAGGTTGCCGCCATCGCGACCTTTATCCGCAACAGCTGGGGCAATGACGAAGGCATCCTGACCCCGGCCGAGGCCGCTGCCACCCGCTGAATGCTGTAAAAACCACCCTCGCCTGCACATCAGGCGGGGGTATTTCATTTATTTTCACATCTGCCTTTGACATGTGCCGCTATCACGGTTAATGCGGCCCCTTCGGCTGTTCTGGGTCTAAGCGGGTGTGTTGCCCGATAAGAGAGACGGTTCAGTCCCTCCCGCCCTATTTAGGGCCCATTTAGGCAGAATAGTTTTGACTCATCAAAATATCGCCGCGCCTCTGGCCGCGGCCCTTTCGCAACGTGGATATGAAACGCTGACCGCCGTGCAGCAAGCTGTGCTTGCGCCCGAGGCTGATGGCCGCGACCTGCTGGTGTCGGCACAGACCGGTTCGGGTAAGACGGTGGCCTTTGGTATCGCAGTCGCGCCCGACCTTTTGGGCGACGACAATATCCTGCCGCTGAACACGCCGCCTGTTGCGCTGTTCATCGCCCCCACGCGCGAGCTTGCGCTGCAAGTTGCTCAGGAACTGACCTGGCTTTACGCCAATGCAGGTGCCCAGATCGCGACCTGCGTCGGCGGTATGGATTACCGCACCGAGCGCCGCGCCCTTGCACGTCTGCCGCAAATCGTTGTCGGCACGCCCGGCCGTCTGCGCGACCATATCGACCGTGGCGGCCTTGACCTGTCCGAATTGCGCGTGACCGTGCTGGACGAAGCGGATGAGATGCTCGACCTCGGCTTCCGCGATGATCTGCAATATATCTTGCAAGCCGCGCCCGAAGATCGCCGCACGCTGATGTTCTCGGCCACCGTGCCGCGCGAGATTGAAAAACTGGCCCGCGACTTCCAAAATGACGCCCTGCGTCTGGAAACCCGTGGCGAGGCCAAGCAGCACAACGACATCAGCTACCAAGCTTTGTCGGTCACCATGCGCGATCGCGAAAACGCCATTTTCAACATGCTGCGTTTTTATGAATCGCGCACGGCGATCATCTTCTGCAAGACCCGCGCCAATGTGAATGATCTGCTGTCGCGGATGAGCGGTCGTGGCTTCCGCGTGGTGGCCCTGTCGGGCGAGCTGTCGCAACAGGAACGCACCAACGCGCTGCAAGCGCTGCGTGATGGCCGCGCCAACGTTTGTATCGCGACCGACGTCGCGGCGCGCGGCATTGACTTGCCGGGCCTCGAGCTGGTGATCCACTACGATCTGCCGACCAATGCCGAAACCCTGCTGCACCGCTCGGGCCGTACCGGCCGCGCGGGTGCCAAGGGCGTCTCGGCGCTGATCGTCACCCCCGGCGATTTCAAAAAAGCGCAGCGTTTGCTGAGCTTTGCCAAAGTGACCGCGGAATGGGGCAAGGCGCCTTCGGCCGAAGAAGTCAGCGCCCGCGACGATCTGCGCATGGTCGAGCATCCGGCCCTGACCACCAAGCTGGATGATATGACTGTCGCGAATGATCTGCTGGCCCGATTTGGTGCCGAGCAAATCTCTGCCGCATTCGTCCAACTGTGGCGCGAAGGTCGCCCCGCCCCCGAGGCGCTGACCGTCGTGAACACGCCCACCCCCGGTGCCGCCCCCGCCCCGCGCGAGCCGCGTACCTCGCCGCGCGAATTTGGCGCGTCGGTCTGGTTCAGCCTGTCGGCAGGTCACGTCGACCGCGCCGAAGCCCGTTGGCTGCTGCCGAAAATCTGTGATGCGGGCGGTATCACCCGCGATGCGATCGGTGCGATCCGCGTGCGCGAGTCCGAGACCTTTGTGCAGATCGCGGCCAATGAAGCGGGCCGTTTCGCCAATGTCTCGGAAATCGAGCCTGGCCTGACGCTGACGCAAATCGACGGCGAGCCGAACCTGGAACAGCGCAGCAGCGGCCCGAAGAAATTCGGCGCAGGCAAGCCCGGTAAATTCGCCAAGGGCGGTGAGAGCTGGGGCGATAAAAAGCAGACCGGCTGGGTCGAGCGCAAGAACGACGGCTGGGACGACAAGCCCGCGCCGAAAAAGCATCGCAAGGGCGAGTTTGAGGCCGGCATGGCCGATGCACCCGCCGCAGCGCCGCGCAAGCCGCGTTTCGATGACGCCCCCGCCGCGACCAAAACCGCACGGATCAAGCCGCGTTGGACCGAAGAACAGCCCAGCTTCAAGGCCAAGCGCCCCAGCGCCGCAGGCGCACCGGCCAAGCCGCGTGATGGCGCAAAGCCCGCGTTCAAAGGCAAGCCCTATGCCGCGAACACCACCGGCGGCGCGCCGCGCAAAAGCAAGTTCAAGGCCTGATATTTAAGGCCGAATGCAAAAAGGGTGGGGTGAAAACCCCGCCCTTTTTCTATGCCTATCGGCTGGTTTAGCCGTAATGGCCGACCGGCGTGCCCGCGATGGCCGACATGTTCAGCAGCCCGCGCGTGGTGATGGATGGCGTCACCACATGGGCGCGGTTGCCCATGCCGATCAGGATCGGGCCGACTTCCAGCCCGCCTGCCTTGGCCTTCAGGATATTGCGCACGCCCGAGGCCGCATCGGTCGAGGCAAAGACCAGCACATTTGCCGAACCCTCGAACCGCGCATTGGGCAGTTGGCGCTCGCGCAAAGACTGGTCCAGCGCGGAATCGACGTTCATCTCGCCCTCATAAAGGAAGTCGGGCGCGATATCGTCCAGCATTTCCAACGCGCCGCGCATCCGGCGGCCCGCATCGGTGTCCATATTGCCGAACTGGCTTTGGGTGCAGAGCGCGATTTTCGGGGTCAGGCCAAAGCGGCGCACGTGACGCGCTGCGCCCAGCACCGTTTCCTTGATCTGATCGGGCGTCGGGTCCGAATGCACCTGCGTGTCCGCAATGAAGAGCGGCCCGTCTTCCATGATCATCAGCGACATGGCGGCAACCGGTCGCAATTGGCCGCGCGCCAGAATTTGACGAATGAAATCAAGATGCTGGTGATATTGGCCGTAGGTGCCGCAAATCATGCTGTCGGCCTCGTCGCGGTGCACCATGACGGCGGCGATCGCGGTCGTATTGGTGCGCATGATCGAGCGGGCGGTATCGGGGCTGACGCCGCGCCGGGCCATCAACTCGTGATACGTGCCCCAATAATCGCGATAACGCGGGTCGTCCTGCGGGTTCACGATGTGGAAATCGCGGCCCGGACGGATCGGCAGGCCGTAACGCTCGCAGCGAGCCTCGACCACATCGGGGCGACCGATCAAGATCGGCACATCGGTGGTTTCCTCCAACATCGCGGCGGCGGTGCGCAGCACGCGTTCATCCTCGCCCTCGGCAAAGACGATGCGGCGCGTGGTCTGGCGCGCGGCCTCGAACACGGGGCGCATCAGCAGCGCCGATTTGAACACCGAACTGTCCAACTGCGCGCGATAGGCGGCGATATCAGGCAGCGGGCGGGTGGCGACGCCCGTCTCCATCGCAGCTTGCGCCACGGCGGATGCGACGACGCCCATCAGGCGCGGATCGAAAGGCTTCGGGATCAGGTAATCGGGGCCAAAGGTCAGCTGCTCGCCCTGATAGGCGGCAGCCGCCTCGGCCGAGGTGGTAGCGCGCGCCAGTGCCGCGATGCCTGCGATACAGGCCAGCTCCATCTCGTCATTGATCTCGGTCGCGCCCACGTCCAGCGCCCCGCGGAAGATAAAGGGGAAGCACAGCACGTTGTTGACCTGATTGGGAAAATCAGACCGTCCAGTGGCGATGATCGCATTCGGGGCAGCGGCGCGGGCAAGGTCGGGCAGGATCTCGGGCGTGGGGTTTGCGAGGGCGAAGATAATCGGCGCGGGGGCCATTTTCGCGACCATCTCGCCGGTCAAAACGCCCGGGCCGGACAGGCCAAGGAACAGGTCTGCACCGGTGATCACATCACCCAGCGTCGCGGGGCTGTCGCCTTGGGCAAAGGCCTGCTTTTGCGGCGTCATTTGCGCGGTGCGGCCGTTATAGACTAGCCCCTCAAGGTCGCAGAGGTAGATATTCTCGCGCTTGACGCCCAGTTTCACCAGCATCTCGAGGCAGGCGATGCCCGCCGCGCCGCCGCCGGTCGAGACGACTTTGATCTGATCAAACGCCTTGCCGGCCACCAGCAGCGCATTCGTTGCCGCCGCGCCGACCACAATGGCGGTGCCGTGCTGGTCATCGTGGAAAACGGGGATGTTCATCCGCTCGCGGCACAGTTTTTCGACGATAAAACAATCGGGTGCTTTGATATCTTCCAGGTTGATGGCGCCAAATGTCGGCTCAAGCGCGCAGACGATATCGGCCAGCTTTTCGGGGTCGCTCTCGTTCAATTCGATATCGAAACAGTCGATATTGGCGAATTTCTTGAACAGGACCGCCTTGCCCTCCATCACCGGTTTTGACGCCAGCGGGCCGATATTGCCGAGGCCCAGAACAGCGGTGCCGTTCGAGACCACCGCCACCAGATTGCCGCGCGATGTATAGCGGCTGGCGGTCGAGGGATCGTCCCTAATCTCAAGACACGCCTCGGCCACGCCCGGCGAATAGGCGCGGCTAAGGTCGCGCCCATTGGCCAGCGGTTTCGTCGCGCGGATTTCCAGCTTACCGGGGCGGGGAAATTCGTGATAGTTCAGCGCGGCCTGTCGCGCGGCCTGTGCGGCTTCGTCCTGCATGCCCGAGGTCATCGCCCTCTCCTTTTCATTTGGGCCGGGCCTAGCCTAGTTTGCCACCCGCGCCAATATCGCCGTTGCGTATCTGCCTCAGGCAGGCGCTTTCTCGTATTCAATCATACGTGCGCGCGCGAGGGCGAGGTCAATCCGCCCATCCCCCCGATAATGGAGGCAAATTTTCCGCTGCGAGGGGCCATCTTCCAGCGTGAACAGGAACCGCCCACCGCCAAGGTGATGCAGCGGCATCGCACGGCGCAGGGGGCCGGTGCCCATGATCACCGCGTTACCGGCGATTTCCAGCACCGCGCCAAAGGCATGGCTGCGCCAGATGCCGGCAAGGCCCGACGGCGCAGGCGAGGCGGCCACAGGGCGATAGCGTTTGGACGCATGGCCGACGAGGCCCACGATATCATCACCCTCCATCCGCAATTGCAGGCGTGAGGTGGGCGACAGGCTATCAACGCCGCCGGTGCCGTCGGGATAGACCGAAACCGCATCATCCAGCCGCGTTACCGAATTGCCGCTGACGGCCAGCCAATCGGCGCCTTCGCTTGCGACATAAAGGCCGGGGGTCAGGGTGCTTTCGGGACTTTGACTTTTTTCGCCCAACAATGCGGCCATGATGTCGGTCGCGATACAGGTTGGGTTCACATCATCGCGGTTCGCAACAATCGCGCAGCCGGTGCCGGTGGCGGGGTCCAACAGCAGATAGCTGCGATAGCCGGGCTGCGAGCCGCCATGACCGACCAGCGTCAACGCCCCGACCGCCTGCTGCCGCAGGCCCAGACCGTAGCCCGTCGGGCGGCCGTCCGTCAGATAACGCGGCGCCGATAGCGCGGCCAAGCGGCCCGCGAAATCGCCCTCGCCGCGCAGCAGCAGACGGCCCCATTCGGCCAGCGCGCGCCCGCTGCCCGACAGGCTGCCCGCCGCCGACAGATGCATACCCTGCAGTCCCATTTTCCAGCCCGTGCCATCGTGCCAATAGCCGGTCGAGAGGTTGCGCACCGGATCGGTCCACATCTCTGAGGCATGCAGCGGCAGGTCGTGTTTTTCGCGCAGCGTCGCGCGCAGGAAATCGTCGAACAGCAGGCCGTGGCTGCGCATCGCCTCTTCGACCAGACGATAGCCGCCGTTCGAATAATGCACCTCGGTGCCGGTTTCATAGTTCAGGCGGGGCATCGCCGCATGAAAATCCAGCAGTTGCGGCGCGCGGGTCTGATTGAACATCGACAGCCCCAACAGGCTGAGGGCCTCGCGCGTGTCAGGGATGCCGCCGGACATGTCCAGCGCGCGCCCCACTGTCACGGCGCCTGTCACCGCATTGAGCTGCGGCAGATGTTTTGACAGCGGATCGTCAAGGCTGATCACCGCGGGATGTGCCAGCACGAAACTCGCAAAAACATGTTTAGTGACAGAGGCATAGCGCATGATGCTGTCGACGCTGATCGGGCTCATTGTGGCCAGGCTTTCGACCCCTGCAACCGCGCTATCGCGCAGGCCGGCGGTGTCGAACAGGATGATCGCGCCGCCGGGTTGATCAGCCTCCCAGCCCGCTGCGTTTCGCGCCATTTCGGCGGCGGCATCCCAGTTCAGCATTGCCATCTTTATTGTCCCCTTGACGTTTTTGCCGCGATTCGTACGCAAACTTTTGCTTTTCTTGGGCCATTTACCCCGCAAAGCCAAGCGCTGCCGCTTGGATGCCGCCGCAGCGGGCGCTATATAGGCACGGTGTCAACGGGGGGGCCGCGATGGAAAGCAAGTGGCTTGAGGATTTTCTGGCACTGGCCCTGCACAAGAATTTTTGCCGTGCCGCCGAGGCCCGTAACATCACCCAATCCGCCCTGTCGCGCCGCATCAAATTGCTGGAAGGCTGGATGGGCGCGCCCCTGATCGAGCGCCGTACAAATCCGATCAGCCTGACCGAGGCGGGCGAGAAATTCCTGCCGCGGGCCGAGGAAATGTACAATATGATCCTGTCGGTGCGCGATGAATTGCGCGCGCCCTATATGGCGGCGCAAGAGGTGCTGACCGTCTGCATGATGAGCACGCTGTCCATCACCACCTTTCCTCGCCTCGTCGCGCAATTGGAACAGCGGGGCGAGCAGTTTCGTTTCCGCTTTGCCGATAGCCGCACCACCATGCCTGATTGGGTGGAGCTGCTGCGCAGCGGCAATGCCGATTTCCTGCTGACCTATGCCCATAGCAGCGTCGCCGTGCTGAACACGTTGAACGAATTCGAATATCTGACGGTGGGAACCGAGCGCTGCATCCCCGTCTCGGTGCCCGGCACGGGCGGGCGGCCACGCTATGATCTGACGCAGCAAGATCGCCCGGTCGATTACCTCAGCTATCGCAACCACTCCTTTTTCGCCAATGCCTTGCCCGGCATCATCAAACGCGGCGGGTTTCGCCTGAACACCGTCTATGAAAACGCGCTGTCTGCGGCATTGCTGGCGGCGGTGCGGGTCGGCCTCGGGGTGCGTGGATTCCCGAAAAACTGCTGGAAGACGACCTTGCGACGGGGCGCTTGCTGCGCGCCGCCACGCCCGAATATGACCTGTTGGTCGACGTGCGGCTTTATCGTCCCATGGACGATGGCTCGCGGATCAAGAACAGATTCTGGCGCAAACTGGGCGAGCTTTCCCCGCTGCAATAGCATGGATTGGGCGTTCAAATCGTGAAAACGACCAAATTTTAGTCGCCGCGCCTTGACCCGACGACATTGCCATCCGGCGCTGTTTTCAGGCTTAAGCCTTGATTTCATGGACAGGGCCCGCGCCGCGCCCGCGCCTCATTCCAAAACGGAATAGCGCTTTCCAATAACGCACTGGAGCCGCCGCCCCGCCGTGGGCCAGCGTGCAGGAATGCGCGATCTCCGTATTGCCGCAGAAGGTTTCAAGGATGTGACAATCAAAGGACAAGTGTGTGGCCGATACTGTGATTAAAACCGACACGCCCCCCGGCATGACGTCATTTGGCATCACCGCCCTGACCGCCATGCGCGAGGCGCGGGCCGAGGCTGTCTCGACCGATGGCGCATCGCTTGTCTATCTGTCCAATGCCAGCGGGACCAATCAGATCTGGTCGCAATCACTTGCGGGCGGCCCCGCCCTGCGCCTGACCGATCTGGCCGAGCGCGTCAGCAGCTTTGCCTTTAACCCCAAATCGAACGATATCCTGATCGTCACCGATACCGGCGGCGATGAGCGTTTCCAGTTTCTGCTGCTGCGCGCGGGTGCGGATGCGCCCGTGGCGCTGACCGCCGCCCCGACGGTGGTGCATCAATGGGGCGCATGGTCCCCGGATGGCAGCCAGATCGCCTATTCCAGCAACGCCCGCGCACCGCATCTGATGGATGTGCATCTGATGGATGTCGCCAGCGGCGCGGTGACCACGCTGCTCGAGGGCAACGGCTTTATCGAGGCGATCGCCTTTACCCCCGACGGCAGCGCGCTGATCTTGCGCGATAGCGCGCGCGGCATGGGCGATCAGGACCTGTTGTTGCTGGATATCGCGACGCGCGCTTGCGCTGCGATCATGCCGCATGACGGCCCTGCCCGCTATATGAATGCCCGCCTGCGCAAAGACGGGGCGACGGTTTTTCTGCTGTGCGATCAGGGCAGCGATTTCCATCAGGTGCAACAACGCGATCTGGCCAGCGGCGCGCTCGTCTCCTGCATCGCGGCGGATGGCCATGATATCGACGCCTATGCGCTGACACCCGACCAACAGCAGGCGGCATGTGCGATCAATATCGACGGCGCAACGCAGCTTGTGCTGAGCGATCTGAATGGCGACAACCGGATTGAGGTCGCCCTGCCCTTTATCGGCTGCGTGAATTCACTACGCTTCACCCCCGATGGCGCGGCGCTGCTGATGTCTCTCGATAGCACGACGCATAGCTGCGATGTCTGGCAATATACACTGGCCAGCGGCACCTTTACGCAACTGACCGATGCACCCAAAGGCGGTATCAGCGCGGCAAGCCTGATCGCGCCGGTGCTGGAACGTTTCACCAGCTTTGACGGCCTGTCGGTGCCCGCGCTGGTTTACCGCCCCGCTGGCACGCCGCCCGCGAAGGGCTGGCCTGTGCTGTTCCTTGTCCATGGCGGCCCCGAGGGGCAATGGAGCCATAACTGGCGCCCTGATGTACAGCATCACCTGTCGCAAGGTGTGATGGTGGTGGCGCCGAATGTGCGCGGCTCGACCGGATATGGCCGCTCCTATCATGCCAGCGATGACCGCGAAAAACGCTATGACAGCGTGGCGGATCTGAACGCGATCGCCGATGCCATCGCCGCGCGTCCCGATGTGGACGCCAGCCGTATCGGCGTGCAGGGCCAATCCTATGGCGGTTTCATGGTGCTGGCGGCGCTGACGACGCGCCCCGATCTGTGGAAATGCGGCATCGATCTCTATGGCATCTCGAATTTCACCACGATGATGCAAACCACCGGCCCGTGGCGCAAAGTGCTGCGCGCGGTCGAATATGGCACCGATGCTGCGCTGCTGGACAGCCTGTCGCCGATCCACAAGATGGACCAGATCCGCGCCCCGCTGCTGCTGGTGCATTGCCACGAAGACCCGCGCGTCGCGATGGAGCAAAGCGAGCAGGTCTATTCCACGCTGCGCGGCCTTGGCAAACCTGTCGAGATTCTGCGCGTCGCCGCCGAAGGGCACGGCTTTGCCCGCCGCGAAAACCGCATCCACGCGTTCAGCACGATTGCCGCTTTCGTGCAGCGCAACCTCTGACCAACAGCCCTTTTGACACAGGCCGAATAATGAAGAACAGCGATATCATCTGGGATTATGTCGACGCCAAAGGCGCTGAATTCTCGGAGTTCTCCGATGTGATCTGGGACATGCCCGAGATTGCCTATACCGAATACCGCTCGGTCGCCGAGCACAAGAAGATGTTGGAGGCCCAAGGTTTCAGCATCACCGAAAACGTCGCCGATATCCCGACCGCCATTATGGGCGAGGCTGGAACCGAGGGCCCCGTCATCGCGATCCTTGGCGAATATGACGCGCTGCCGGGCCTGAGCCAAGAGGCGGGCGTTGCCGAATACCGCCCGATTCCGGGCAATGGTCACGGCCACGGCTGCGGCCATAATATGCTGGGCTCTGCCGCGCTGCTGGCCGCGACCGCGATCAAGGACTGGCTGGCCACCAGCGGTTTCAAAGGCCGCGTGCGCTATTACGGCTGCCCCGCCGAAGAAGGCGGCGCCGCGAAATCCTTTATGGCGCGCGCCGGTGCTTTTGCCGATGTCGATATCGCCATCTCGTGGCACCCCGCCTCGTTCACACGCGTGGATGAAGCCCTGTCGCTGGCCAATACCCGCATGGATTTCGCCTTTACGGGCCGCGCCTCGCATGCGGCGGCCGCGCCGCATCTGGGCCGTTCGGCACTGGACGCGGTCGAGCTGATGAATGTCGGCGTCAACTACCTGCGCGAACACGTCCCCGCCGATAGCCGCATCCATTATGCGATGCTGGATTCGGGTGGCATTGCGCCCAACGTGGTGCAGGCCAAGGCCAAAGTGCGCTATGCGATCCGCTCGACCACGCTGCCGGCGATGTTCCACCTGCTCGAGCGCGTCAAGAAAGTCGCGAAGGGCGCCGCGATGATGACCGAGACCGAGGTCGAGATCACCACCATTTCCGCCGTCTCGAACCTGCTGGGCAACGGTCCGCTGGAACAGGCGATGCAGGGCTGCATGGACCGCCTCGGCGGTGTGCCGTTTGACGAAGCCGACCGCGCCTTTGCCCGCGAAATTCAGGCGACCTTGCTGGATCAGGATATCGAGAACGATTTCCTGCGCGTCGGCATTGAAACCGACCCCGCACTGCCGCTGCACGAAGGCGTCATCCCCTTTGACCAGCGCGGCGAGCCGATGATCGGCTCGACCGATCTTGGCGATATCAGCTGGGTCGTGCCGACCGTACAGGCGCGCGTCGCCACCCATGCCATCGGCACCCCCGGCCATAGCTGGCAGATCACCGCGCAGGGCAAAATGCCTGCCGCCCACAAGGGCATGATCTATGCCGCCAAAGTCATGGCGGGCACGGGTGTGGAAATGCTGCTCGACGCCGATCAACTGGCGGCGGCCAAGGCCGACCACGCCCGCCGTCTGGCGAAAACGCCCTACACCTGCCCCATTCCGACCGAGGTCAACCCGCCGCTGCAACCGCGCCCGGCAGATCTTGGCTAAACCGCACTTTACCGGACGGGCCCCCGCCCGCCGTTAAATTCCGCCCAACCACAGGGAGACTATAATGAAAAAGACGTCGTTCTTGCGCAATTCCGCGCTGACGCTGGCGCTTGCCGCCACGGTCAGCGCCCCTGCACTGGCGCAGACTCCGCCGAACGCGCTGGTCATGGCATGGAATATCGACGCGATTTCCACCTTTGACCCCGCCCAAATCGCCGAAGTCGTCACCGACGAGATCTATCGCAACGCCTGCGAAAGCCTTGTCGATTTCGACGTCGCGGACGAGTCGAACTATGTCCCCGCGCTGGCCGAAAGCTGGGAGACCTCGGAAGACGGTCTGACCATGACCTTTCACCTGCGCGAAGGCCTGACCTTCCGCGATGGCTCGCCCGCAACGGCGGGTGATCTGGCCTGGTCGATGCAGCGCGTCGTACGCCTCGGCTTTGGCAATGCCGCCACGTTGATCGAATACGGCTTTACGGCTGCAAATATCGAACAGACCATCACCGCGCCCGATGACCGCACGCTGGTGCTGACGCTGGACCGGCCCTATCCGGCCAGCCTGATCCTCGGCTCGATCGCTGCAAACCGCGTCGCCAGCTTGCTGGACCGCAAGGTGGTCGAGGCGAATGCGACGGGCGACGATTTGGGCAATGCGTACCTTGCGACCCGCACGGAATGCGTCGGCCCCTATAACCTTGTGCGCTGGAACCCCGGCGAAGTCGTGATGCTGCAGGCGAATGAAACCGCGGGCGGCAGCCGCACCCCCGGCCTTGACCAGATCCTGATCCGCCATGTGGCCGAAACCGGCAGCCAGCGTCTGCTGATCGAACGCGGCGATGTCGATGTTGCCCGCAACCTGAATGCCGAAGATCTGGCTGATCTTGAGCAGAACGAAAATATCAAAATCGAAACAGTGCTTAAGCCGTCGATGTTCTACCTTGCGATGAACATGGATCACCCGGCGCTGAACGATAGCCGCGTGCGTCTGGCGATGCGCTACCTGATCGACTATCAGGGTCTGGGCGATACGGTTATGCGCGGTGTCGGCGTGCCGCGCGCCAGCTACGTGCAATACCCCGCCGTTGGCGCGTTGGATCTAGAGGAAGGTCAACCCTTCTCGCTGGATCTGGATAAGGCCCGCGAACTGCTGACCGAGGCAGGCTATCCCGATGGTTTCACCGCCACGCTGCTGATCGGCTCGCACCCCTATGGCTCGCCCATCGGTCAAGCGCTGCAAGAGACCGCAGCCCAGGTCGGCATCACGCTGAACATGGAGCGTATGTCGAATTCGCAGCTGTTCTCGCGCACCCGTGGCCGCGAGTTCGAGACCGCGCTGCTGGGCTTTGGCGCCTCGATCCCCGATGCGCATATGATGTCCTCGCGCATGGTGTTTAACCCCGACAACGCCGCCGAAGCGAACCTTGGCCAATATCCGAGCTGGCGTTCGGCCTATTTCGACGAGGATGCCAATGCCCGCGTCGAAGAAGCCATGATGGAGCGCGACCCCGCCCGCCGGATCGAGCTGTATCACGCGCTGCAACGTGACCAGATGGAAAACGGCCCGCTGGCGTTCATCATGCAAACGATGGACCCCGCTGCGCTGCGCACCACGATCACCGCCTATCCGCGCAATGGTTTCCGCGTCTATTACGACGCTGTCACCAAGTAAAACCTGCGGGCGCGGGGGGTGACATTCATCCTCCCGCGCCTCTTTTCCCACAGGAGCCCGCATGACCGATCTGCCGGTTACAACAGATGACGAGCGCCGCGCCGATCGGCGCGCCTTTGTCACCCGCGCCCTACGCCTTATTATTTCCGTAGCCGTGACGCTGCTGGGCTTGATTACGCTTACCTTTTTCATCGGTCGCTTGCTGCCGCTGGACCCGGTGCTGGCGATCCTTGGCGACAATGTCAGCCAAGAGGCCTATGACCGTATGCGCACGCAGCTTGGCCTCGATCAGCCGATCTGGGTGCAATATTGGATGTATCTGACCAAGGCGTTGACGCTTGATTTTGGCATGTCGCTGACATCGAGCCGTCCCGTGGTCGAGGATATCGCCCGCGTCTTTCCCGCCACGATCGAGCTGGCGACCGTGGCTATTTTCATCGGCACATTCCTGGGTATTCCCGCCGGCGTACTGGCCGCGATGTATCGCGGCTCGATCTTTGACCACATGATCCGCCTGTTCAGCCTTGTGATCTATTCCATGCCGAATTTCTGGCTGGGTCTGATGGGCCTTATGGTCTTTTACGCTGGCCTTGGTTGGGTCGCGGGGCCGGGCCGGATCGGCTTTGTCTATGAATTCTCGGTCGCGCCGGGCACCGGATTTTTGCTGATCGACACGGCGTTGCAGGGCAATTGGGACGCGTTCAAGAATGTGTTCAGCCATATCATCCTGCCCGCCTCGCTGCTGGGTTTTGGCGCCATGGCCTATATCAGCCGCATGACCCGCAGCTTTATGACCGAGCAGCTCTCGCAAGAATATATCATCACCGCCCGTGTCAAAGGTCTGAGCTGGGCGCGCACCGTCTGGGGCCATGCATTTCGCAATATCGCGGTGCAATTGGCAACGGTGGTCGCGCTGTCCTATGCCTTCTTGCTGGAAGGCGCCGTGCTGATCGAGACCGTTTTCGTCTGGCCGGGCTTTGGCCGTTATCTGACCACCGCGCTGATGGCGGGCGATATGAATGCTGTCGTCGGCTGCACGCTGGTTGTCGGCATCATTTTCGTCGTGATCAACCTGATCTGCGATCTTCTTTACCGGGTCCTTGATCCGCGCACGCGCTGAGGCTGCCATGACATCTACCCCTGACACATCCAACCCGACGGGCCTGCGCGCATGGCTGCACGCCCCGGTGCCGCAAACCGCGCGGCAGGCGCGCGCGCAGCATATCTGGCGCAAGATCAAACAGATGCTGGCGAACCCTTCGGGGATGATCGGCCTTGGCGTGCTGTTGGTCATTATCATGGCCGCCCTGCTGGCGCCCATGATTGCGCCCTATAGCCCGTTCAGCCAGAATTTGCAGGCGCGTCTGCTGCCGCCATCAGCGGCGCATTGGCTGGGCACGGACGAGCTGGGCCGCGATGTGCTGTCGCGCCTGCTCTATGGCTCGCGCATCACGCTCTATATGGCGTTTCTGACGGCTGCGATTGTCGGGCCGGTCGGTCTGATCATCGGTACCGTTTCCGGCTATTTCGGCGGCCTCGTCGATACGGTTCTGATGCGGGTCGTTGATTTGTTCATGGCTTTTCCCAGCCTGATCCTTGCCATGGCCTTTTCGGCCGCACTGGGGCCGGGGATTGAAAACGCGGTCATCGCTATCTCGCTGGCCGCCTGGCCGCCGATCGCGCGCCTCGCGCGGGCCGAGACGCTGATGATCCGCAATTCCGATTACGTCGCCGCCGTCCGCCTGCAGGCGACACCTGCCTGGCGCATCATCATTGGCCATATCGCACCGATGTGCATCCCTTCGGTCATCGTGCGCGTCACGCTGAACATGGCCGCGATTATCCTGACGGCGGCGGGACTTGGCTTTTTGGGCCTTGGCGCGCAACCGCCCAGCCCGGAATGGGGCGCGATGCTGTCGGTGGGCCGCGATTTCATGTTCACCCATTGGTGGATCGCCGCCATTCCCGGCTGTGCGATCTTGATCACCAGCCTTGCCTTTAACCTGCTGGGCGATGGCCTGCGCGATGTATTGGATCCCCGCAATGTCTGATAATCTGTTGCATGTCCGAAACCTGCGCGTCTCGTTCAAGACGGCGCGCGGCCCCGTCGATGTGGTGCGCGGCATCTCGTTCGATATCGGGCGGGAAAAGGTCGGGATTGTGGGCGAAAGCGGCTCGGGCAAATCGCTGACCGGGCGCTCGATGCTAAAGCTGCTGCCAAAAACCGCAACCATCACCGCCGACAAGCTGGAATTCATGGGCGAGGACCTGCAAGGCGCGTCCGAGCGGCGGATGCGTCAAATCCGCGGCCGCCATATCTCGATGATCCTGCAGGACCCGAAATTCTCGCTGAACCCGCTGGTCAAGATTGGGCCGCAGATTGTCGAGGCGTATCGCGTCCACCACAAGGTTGCAGGGGCCGCCGCCAAGGCCCGCGCCATCGAGATGCTGGAATCCGTCCATATCCGCGACCCTGAACATGTCTTTAACCTCTATCCGCACGAAGTGTCGGGCGGGATGGGCCAGCGCGTGATGATCGCGATGATGCTGATCCCCGAACCCGATCTGATCATCGCGGACGAGCCGACCTCGGCCCTCGATGTGACGGTGCGCCGTCAGGTCCTGAGCATTCTGGACGAGTTGGTCACCCGGCGCGGCACCGGCCTCATGTTCATCAGCCACGATCTGAACATGGTGGCCAGTTTCTGCGACCGCGTGCTGGTCATGTATGCCGGCCGCATCATGGAGGATCTGCCCGCCCGCGACCTGCATAAGGCGCAGCACCCCTATACCCGCGCCCTACTGCAAAGCCTGCCCCGCCTTGATAAGCCGACCGACCGCCTTGTCGTGCCCACCCGCGATCCCGCATGGCTGACCGAGCCGACCCTGCAAACCAAATTCGAGCCATCCGCATGAGTGACCAGAACTTTGTCAATGTCACCGGAATGACGATTTCTTTCGGCACCGGCAGCAAGCGCCGTCAGGTCGTGCGCGATGTGTCGTTCCAGATCCCCAAAGGCGGCGCTTACGGCCTGATCGGGGAATCGGGTTGCGGCAAATCGACGATCCTGCGCGCGCTGGCCGGGCTGAACACCGATTTTTCCGGCACCTTCCAGTTCGACGGCGAAACCGTCGGCAACAAGCGCGGCAAGCCGTTCTTTTCCCGCGTGCAGATGGTGTTTCAGGACCCCTATGCCTCGCTGCATCCGCGCAAGCTGGTGCAGGATGTGCTGACCGAGCCGCTGAAAGTCCATGGTTTTGACAATATCCACCAGCGCATTGACGATGTGCTGCGGGCCGTGGGTCTGGGGCCGCAGTTCCGTTTCCGCTATCCGCATGAACTCTCTGGCGGTCAGCGCCAACGTATCGCCATTGCCCGCGCGCTGATTATCGAGCCGACGCTGATGCTGCTGGACGAGCCAACCTCGGCGCTGGATGTCTCGGTGCAGGCGGAAATCCTGAACCTTTTGAAAACCCTGCGCGAGGAACGCGGCCTGACCTATCTGATGGTCAGTCACGACCTTGCCGTCATTGCCCATATTTGCGAGCGCGCCGGCATCATGCAGCACGGCCGCGTCCTCGAGGAAATGACCGCAGACGACATCCGCGCTGGACGGGCAACGGCGGATTATACCCGCACCTTCTTGCAAGCCAGCCTCGACGCCATTCCTTCACAAGAGTAATCCGATGACCCCCTGCACCAACCCCAACGGCCAATGGCAAAGCGACGACAGCGCCTTTAGCCCCGCCGCCAAAGCCGCGATCACCGCCGTTGCTGATAGCCAGAACACTGATGCCGCGCTGGTCATTATCGGCGGCAAAATCGTGTATGCCTATGGTGATACGACCCGCAAATACCTGTGCCACTCGATCCGCAAAAGCTTTCTGGCGGCGCTGATGGGGCAGGATGTCGCGGATGGCACCATCGACCTGAATGCCACGATGAAAGACCTGAACATCGACGACAACGACGGCCTGTCCGACGTCGAATTGCAGGCGCAGGTCTATGATCTGCTGACCGCCCGTTCCGGCGTGTACCACGCCGCCGGATACGAGACGAAATGGATGCAGCGCATCAAGGAAAAGCGCCATTCCCACGCGCCCGGCACCTTTTGGTGCTATAACAACTGGGATTTCAACGCGCTTGGCACGGTCTTTGTGCAGCAAACCGGCCTGTCTGTTGCAGACGCCTTCCAGCAGCGCATCGCCGGTCCCGTCGGAATGGAGGATTTCTCGCTTGCGGGTGACACCCCCGATGCTTGGCGAGAGAGCTTCCAGCAGTCGCGCCATGATGCCTATCCGTTCCGCATGTCCTCGCGCGATTTGGCGCGGTTTGGCCAGCTTTACCTGCAAGGCGGGCGCTGGAGCGATCAGCAGATCCTGCCCGAAGGCTGGGCCGAGGAATGCGTCATGCTGTATTCCCACGCCGGCGCCCGCGGCGGCTATGGCTATATGTTCTGGCTGGAACGCGACGGCGTCTTTGCGCCCGGCGTGAAAACGCCAAAAGGCAGCTATTCCGCCAATGGCGCGGGCGGCCATTACTGCATGGTCGTGCCCGAACATGACATGGTGATCATCCACCGCGTCGATACTGAAACACCCGGCACCGAACTGTCCAAATTCGGCTTTGGCAAATTCTTGAAAGCCGTTTTCGCCGCGACTGCGGCCTGAGGTAAAGCATGACGACCGTTATCCAGAACATCGCCGCGTGGTGCGGCGCACAGACCGACTTTTCCGCCGCCGCCAAACGCCTCGCGGCCGAGGCGATCACCGACACGCTGGCCTGCATCGTCGCGGGCCGCGCCGATTCCGCGACGCTGGCCGTGCGCCGTGCAATGGAAAGCCAGATCGGCGCCAGCGGCGCGCGGATCGTCGGCGGTGGCCGCGCCGCCCCCGCTGTTGCGGCGCTGATCAATGGCACCGCTGCCCATGCCCTTGATTTCGATGACAACTTCCGCCCTGGTATGAGCCATGCCTCGGCCGTGATCGTACCGGCGCTGCTGGCCATTGCCGATCTGGTTGACGCCAGCGGCGAGGATTTCGTCAAAGCCTATCTGATTGCCTTGCAGGCGCAGGCCTATGTCGGCTGGGGCGTGGGGTATAACCATTATGTCGCCGGTTGGCATGGCACCTCGACCATCGGCTCGGTCGGGACCGCCGCAGGCACGGCATGGCTTTTGGGCCTTGATACCGATGGCATCGCCCGCGCATTGACGCTGGGGGTTAGCATGGCCTCGGGCGTCAAGGGGCAGTTCGGCACCTCGGCCAAACCGTTCCACGCCGGCATGGCCGCCCGCAATGCGGTCGAGGCGGCGCTGCTGGCGCAGGCAGGCCTGTCGGGCAAGATGGACATCCTTGAGGGTGAGCAGGGTCTGCGCGAGCTATATTCCGGCGGCATCATCACCGATTTTTGGGACAAGACCCCCATCGACGGCCCCCATGTCATTGAGACCACGGGCGTTGTGCCAAAACGTCATCCCTGCTGCGGCTCGACCCATATGGTGATCGATGCGATCCTTGATTTGCAGGCGAAACATGGGTTTACGGCAGATGACATCGCCCGCGTCGATACGCTGGTGGGCGTCGCGAACTGGCGCAACCTGGCCTATCCCGCGCCGGTGGACGAGATGCAGGCCCGTTTCTCGATGCAATATTGCGTCGCGCGTGCGCTGCGCAAAGGCGTCCTCAGCCTGTCGGACTTTACCCAAAGCGCCGTCGACCAGTATGCCCAAGATCCGCTGATGGCCGTGATCACGATGGAACATTACGGCGAGGAAAACAGCAAAAAGGCGCTACATCCGCATAAGGTCACATTGTGGCTTAAGAATGGCGGCCAATTGGAAGGCGCGCGCAGCGTTGCCAAAGGCAATCTTGGCGATGCGTTCAATGATGCCGACCGGATGGAGAAATTCGTCGATTGCTGCACGGGTCTGACGAATGCCTCCGTCGATGGCCTGTTCGTCACCTGCGAAACCATCGCCCTGCAGCGCGATCTGAAGGCGATTGATCCGCTGTTCAACGCCTGATCCTTGGGCCTGATCCCTGGGCCTGATCCTTGCGTCGCGGCTGGTTGACCATCCGCCGCGATGCCCGCCATGATCGGCCAAACCGCGAAAGGCCGATCATGCGCGCGAAAAATGACAACTCCAGCCCTTTGATGCGGCAGTTCCTGCTGCTGGCGGGGGTCGTCCTGACCCTTGGCATGACCGGCACCGGCCTGTGGGTCAGTGCCCAGATCGAACGGATCGTCGTGACGAATTCCGGCGCGATTACAGCGCTTTATGTCGATGCGATGATTGCACCCGTCGCGCAAAAACTGGCGCAGGTCGATGATCTGACACCCGAGGATCAGACCCGCCTTGACCAGATCGTGCGGCAAGGTGGCCTCAGCCGCGCCGTATCTACCTTTAACCTGTGGGATCGCCACGGGCGTATTTTATATAGCACCCGGCCCGAGCGGATCGGCCAGATCCGGCAGGACAACCCGCGCCTGAATACCGCACTGTCGGGCCGCGTCTATGCCTCGCTGCGCAATGTCACCCAGACCGATGGCACGCGCGAGCAATTGGCCGAAGTTTACAGCCCGATCCACTCGTCCCGCACGGGACAGATCATCGCGGTCGCTGAATTCTATACGGATAGCGCGGATTTACGCGAAGATCTGTGGCAAAGCCGCCTTGCCAGTTGGATCGTGGTCGCGCTGGTGACGCTGGCGATGTTCGCCGCCCTGTGCACCATCGTCCTGCGCGGCGACCGCACCATTCGCCAACAGCGCGCGCGCCTTGCCGATCAGGTGCAGGTGCTGTCGCACTCCTTGGCCGCGAATGCCGCGCTGACGCAGCAGATCGAGCAGGCCAACCGCCGCATTGCCGAGATCAACGATCTGACCTTGCAGCGCCTCTCTGCCGAACTGCACGACGGCCCCGCCCAGCACCTTGCCTTTGCGGCCATGCGTCTGGACGGCGTTGCGGGGCAAGAACCCGTCGCATTGGCCGTGAACGAGGCCCTGCGCGAGCTGCGTTATATCTGCCGCGGCCTTGTTCTGCCCGAATTGGGGGATTTGGATGGCGAAACGATTATCCACCGCGCGACGGCGACCCACCTTGCCCGCACGGATGCGCCGGTCGATGTGCAGATCGCGGGCCCCTTGCCCCCCCTTGGCTTGCACGAGAAGAACTGCCTGTATCGTTTCGTGCAAGAAACGCTGAACAACGGCGCGCATCATGCGCCCGGCGCGCGGCAAAGCCTGCGCGCGGCCGCAGCCAAGGGGGGCCTTCAGGTCGACACGCTTGACGACGGGCCGGGCTTTGATCTGAATGCGGCGACCGACGGCCTGGGTCTGCGGGGCTTGCGCGAACGCGTTTTGGGTCTTGGCGGCAGGTTTACATTGCACAGCACTGCCAAAGGCGGCACATCGGTCAGCATGTGGCTGCCACAGATGCAGAAAGGCGCTGAATGATCCGCGTTTTGATTGTCGATGATCATCCGATCTTTCGCAGCGGGCTAAGCCTGTCGCTGGGCGAAAGCCCCGATCTTCAGATCTGCGGCGAAGCCGATACCGCCGCCGCCGCCCTGACCCTGGCCCGCGATTTGCGCCCCGATGTGGTGCTGCTGGATCTGTCGCTGCCGGGCGGCGGGCTGAATGTTCTGCCGGATTTGGTTGCGCTTGACGGGGTGAATGTCGCTGTGCTGACCGCCTCCGAGGCCTGCGACGATGTGATGGCCGCCATCAACACCGGCGCGCGTGGCTATATCCTAAAAGGGATCGGCGGTGCGCCCCTGATCGACGCCGTGCGCAGCATTGCGGCGGGCGAGGGGTATATCACCCCCACCCTTGCCGCCCGCATCCTGACCGAAATCCGTGTCGAGGAACGCCTGAGCCCCCAGCGCAGTGCCAGCCTTGACCTTTTGACCCCGCGCGAGGCCGAGGTGCTGAATATGGTCGCCGCCGGGCATTCCAACAAGGAAATCGCCCGCCTTGGCGATATGCAGGAAAAGACCGTCAAACATCATATGACCCGCATCCTGCACAAGCTGGGGGCGCGCAACCGCACCGAAGCCGCGCTGCTGCTGCGCGACGGCACGCGATCAGACCAAAGTCGTATCTAAGGCGGCATAGGTCCTAGGCCGGTTCTACCGAGTATTTTAGTCAATTATAGCTGCGGCATCGCTCGCCAGCCGGTGCCTATCGGCAAGCTATTCAACAGATTGACCCCGCCAATCGCTTGGCGGCGAAAGGATATATGATGAAGAATGCATATCTTGCTGGTGTGGCTTTTGCCCTTGGATTTGCCTCGGTCGCAACCATGGCCAGCGCGCAAAGCCTGACGATCTATTCGGGTCGCGGCGAGGCGCTGATCGGCCCGTTGGTCGCCCAGTTCGAGGCTGAGACCGGCATCGACGCCGAGGTGCGCTATGGCTCGACCGCCGAAATGGCCGCCCTGCTGATGGAAGAGGGTGAAAACACCCCCGCCGATCTGTTCTGGGCGCAAGATGCCGGTGCTCTGGGTGCGCTCGCGCCGCATTTCTCGGATCTGGCGGCCGGCGTCAATGAAACCGTGCTGCCGGTGTTCCGTGATCCGTCGAACAAATGGGTCGCAACCTCGGGCCGGACGCGCGTTCTGGTCTATTCGACCGACCGCGTCGAGGAAGGCGCCCTGCCCGCCGCCATCACCGATCTGACGGACGAGGCCTATCGCGGCCGCGTTGCCTGGGCGCCGACCAATGGCTCGTTCCAGGCCTTTGTCACCGCGTTTCGCCTGACCCATGGCGATGATGCGGCCAAAGCCTGGCTGGAAGGCATGATCGCGAATGAGACCAAGGTCTACCGCAACAACGGCACCCAGATCGAAGGCATCGCGAATGGCGAGGTCGATTTCGGTCTGGTGAATAACTATTACCTTGGCCGCTACACGGCCGCCGATGCCGAATACCCTGTCGATCAGACCCATTTCGGCGCGGGCGATATTGGTAACCTTGTTCTGGTCGCCGGTGCGGGCGTTATCGATGTGTCGGACAACAAGGACAATGCGCAGGCCTTTATCGACTTCCTGCTGTCCCCTGCCGCGCAACAATATATCACCCTGTCGGGCAACGAATATCCCGTGCGCGAAGGCATCATCCCGCAAGCGACGCTTGAGCCGCTGGCAACCGTGCAAGAGATCAGCCCCGCTGTGAACGTCAATGATATTGGCGATCTGGAAGGCACCCTGTCGCTGCTGCGCGATGTCGGCCTGCTGTAATCGTGACGGATAACGGACAGGGGGCGGTGCGCAAGCGCCGCCCTCCGCTTATTCTGGTGCTGCCTGCGGTGATCTTGGCCGTCGGTACCTGCCTGCCGGTGATCTACCTGCTGATCCGTGCCTTTGGCGCGGGACCGGACCAGATCGCACAGATCATCCTGCGCCCGCGCATCTTGCTGCTGCTGGGCAACACGCTGCAACTTGTGGCGCTGGTGCTATTGCTCGGGACGCTGATCGCACTGCCGATGGCCTGGCTGGTGACGCAGACGAACCTGCGCGGACGCCGGATTGCGACATGGCTGATGGTGCTGCCGCTGGCCGTGCCCGGCTATGTCATGGCCTATGCGCTGATCGGCATGTCGGGGTATTACGGCTTTCTCAGCCATTGGTTCGGGATCACATTGCCGCCCTTGCGCGGGCTATGGGGCGCGGGCCTTGCGCTGACTTTATATACATTCCCCTATATTTTCCTGCATTTACGCGCGGCTTTCCTTGGAATGGATGGCTCTTTGGTCGAAAGCGCCCGCAGCCTCGGCCTCTCGCCGTTGCAAGCGTTTTTGCGCATCATCCTGCCGCAGCTCTGGCCCGCACTGGTCAGCAGTTGGCTGATCGTCGGCCTATATGTGATCGGCGATTTCGGCGCGATCGCCCTGATGCGATACGAGGTCTTTTCCTACGCCATCTACACTCAATATGCCGGCGCTTTTGATCGCACGACGGCGGCGTGGCTGGCGTTGATCCTGCTGGGCCTCACGCTGATCGCGCTTTGGGCGCAGGCGCGCGTTACGCGCAATCGCCGCTTTAGCAGTGGCACTTTGCGCCGCGCGCAGGCCCTGCGGTTGGGCCGCTGGCAGGCGTCGGCCTGGGGCGCGATTGCGCTGATCGCGCTGTGCAGCCTCGGCCTGCCGCTGCTGGTGCTGGGGCATTGGATGCGTCTGGGACTGCCGGATTTCAACGCCGCCCTGCTGGTCCGCGCCATGGCCGCGACCGCGCTGCTGGCCGCGCCCGCCGCCGCGATCGCGGTGGCGCTGGCGCTGCCGGTCAGTCTGTTGGCGCTGCGTTATCCCGGCTGGCTGCCGCGCCTGACGGGACGGCTCGCTTATCTTGGCTATGCGACGCCGCCACTGCCGCTGGCGCTGGCGATGGTCTTCATGGTGCTGGCGCTGGTGCCGATGCTGTATCAAAGCCATGCCGTGCTGATCTTTGCCTATGTCATCAGCTTTGCCGCCATCGCCCTTGGGCCGCTACGCCTTGCGCTGATGCAGATCCCCGCGCGCCAAGAGGAAGCCGCCCGCGCCCTTGGCAAGACCGCCCCCCGCGCCTTTGCCCGCGTGACCCTGCCGCGCTTGCGCCGTCCCGCGCTGGCCGCAGGAGTGCTGGTATTTGTCATGATCGTCAAAGACCTGCCCCTTGCCTATATGCTGGCACCCACCGGCACCCGCACCCTTGCCATGAGTATTTTTGCCTGGACCTCCGAAGGGATGATGGCCAATGCCGCCCCCTTTGCCCTGCTGCTGCTGATCTTTTGCGCCTGTTTCGTCGGGCTTTTCCTGAAATATGAATCCGGAGCCGCCCGCCGATGACCCCCCTTTTGCGCCTTGACCACATCAGCAAAAGCTTTGGCCCGACCGCCGCCGTGCATGACCTGTCGCTGGATCTGCACGCGGGCGAGATCTTGGCGCTGATCGGCCCTTCGGGCTGCGGCAAGACCACAACCCTGCGCCTGATCGCCGGGTTCGAGGTGCCGGGCAGCGGCCAGATCCTGCGCGCGGGTCAGCCGATCACCGCCCTGCCGCCCGAGCGGCGCGGCATCGGCATCGTGTTCCAGGATTACGCGCTGTTCCCGCATCTGAGCGTCGCGCAAAACATCCTGTTCGGCGCGCCGGACGCTGATCTTGCCGCCCTCTGCGCGCTGGTTGGCCTCACGGGCCTCGAGCAGCGCTTTCCCGATCAGCTTTCGGGCGGCCAGCAGCAGCGTGTCGCCCTTGCCCGTACGCTTGCGGTGAAACCCGATATCATCCTGCTGGACGAGCCGTTTTCCAACCTCGACGCCAGCCTGCGCCAGCGCGCGCGGGCCGAGATGCGGCGCCTGCTGAAAGAGACCGGCTGCGCCATTTTGCTGGTCACACATGATCAGGAAGAAGCCCTCGGCTTTGCCGACCGCGTCGCCGTCATGCAGGCCGGCCGGTTGCACCAGATCGACACGGCCCGCGCCGTTTATGACCACCCCATCAGCGCGATCGCCGCCCGCGCCCTCGGGCCTGTGATGCTGATCGACGGCATTGCAGATGGCGACGCTTGCGCCACCCCCCTTGGGCCCTGCCGCCTTGCCAGCCCCGCGCAGGGGCCCGTCACACTTGCGCTGCGCCCGCACCATATCCTGCCCGATCCCAATGGCACCCCCGCACGGCTGATCACCAGCACTTTTGCGGGCGGCCAATGCCACCACAGCCTGCAAGTGGCTGATATTGATTTACAAATGACCCTCTCTGCCGCCTATCCTTTGCCCGATCCCCTGTTCATTGCCCTCGACCAAATGCACCGATTCTCGCCACTCTCGCCCGATCAATATCAGGGCAATTGACGAACAAAGTGTGAACATTTATAACAGGGCCATGTCAAAAATGTCCCTGAATGAAAAATTGGCGATCCTGTCGGATGCTGCGAAATACGACGCCTCTTGCGCCTCGTCGGGCGGGGAAAAGCGCGATGCGAAAAAGGGCGGCCTCGGCTCATCGGGCGGCGCGGGCATATGTCATGCCTATACGCCGGACGGGCGCTGTATTTCGCTGCTGAAAATTCTGATGACGAATTTTTGCATTTTCGACTGCGCCTATTGCATCAATCGCGTCTCATCCAATGTGCAGCGCGCGCGATTTTCGGTCGAAGAGGTGGTGACCCTCACCCTCGAATTCTATCGCCGCAATTATATCGAGGGGCTGTTTCTGTCCTCTGGCATTATCCGCTCGCCCGATCAGACCATGGCGGATATGGTGCGCATTGCCCGCACGTTGCGGCAAGATCACGGCTTTCGCGGCTATATCCATCTGAAAACCATCCCCGACGCTGCGCCCGAATTGATCCATGAGGCGGGCCTGTGGGCCGACCGGCTATCGATCAATGTCGAGTTGCCGCAGGACAGCACGCTGCGCCAACTGGCCCCCGAAAAGCGGCCCGAAACGATCCGCACGGCCATGGCGCAGGTACGCCTTGCGGGCGAGGCGGCAAAGGACAAGACCCATAAGGGACGCGCCGCGCGGCGTTTCGCCCCCGCCGGGCAAAGCACCCAGATGATCATCGGTGCCGATGGCGCGAATGATGTGACGATCCTGAACAGTGCCAGCCGCCTTTATACCGGCTATCACCTGCGGCGCGTGTATTATTCGGCCTTCTCGCCCATTCCAGATGCCTCGGCGGCGCTGCCCCTGGTGCAGCCGCCCCTGCTGCGCGAACATCGCCTGTATCAGGCCGATTGGCTGCTGCGCTTTTATGGCTTTACCGCCGAGGAAATCGCAACCGGCGCGACGGGCGGGCATCTTGACCTCGACCTCGATCCCAAACTCGCCTGGGCGTTGCAGCATCGCGGGCTGTTCCCTCTGGATGTGAACCGTGCCAGCCGCGAGATGCTGCTGCGCGTCCCCGGCTTTGGCACCCGCACCGTAGATCGTATCATCGCAACGCGCCGCACCCATACCTTGCGCTACGAGGATCTGGTGCGCATGGGCGCGCTGATGAAAAAGGCGCAGGCCTTCGTCAGCCTGCCCGGCTGGTCGCCGCGCGCCCTGACCGATCAAGCGGATCTGCGTGCCCGTTTCGCGCCGCCGCCCCAGCAATTGCAACTGCTGTGACCTATGCGGTGCGCCTGCCCACGCGCGACGTCTTCGCCGCATGGCGCAGCGCCGCCCGCCGCGCCATCAGCCACCGCATCGCGCCCGCCGATCTGGATTGGGCGCCGCAGGACGGGCTGTTTAGCGCCCGCGCCTTGCCAGATGACGATGGCCCACATCAGGCCCGCGTCAGCAAAGACTTTCTGCGCTTTGCAAAATCCGTGCTGTGGCATCGCGCGCCCGAGCGGTTTGATCTGATGTATCAGGCGCTGTGGCGGCTGGACAGCGGTGCGGGCGATCCGACCTCGCAGGCCGATCCGCTGGGGCGCAGGCTGCAACTGATGGCGAAATCGGTGGGGCGCGACATCCATAAGATGCATGCTTTCGTCCGTTTTCGCGAATTGCCCGCACCCGGCCCGCGTCGCCGCTTTGCCGCTTGGTTCGAGCCCGAACATCTGACGCTCGAGCCCGCGAGTTCCTTTTTCGCCAAGCGCTTTGCCGATATGGATTGGGCGATTTTCACGCCGGATCTGTCGGCGCATTTCACCGATGGCGCGCTGGATTTCCATCAGGGCCAGCCGCGCCCCGACCTGCCCGATGACGCATCCGAGGCACTTTGGGGCACCTATTTTACCAATATTTTCAACCCTGCCCGCATCAAACTTCAGGCAATGCGTTCAGAGATGCCAAAGAAATACTGGCATAACATGCCAGAGACGCGCCTGATCCCCGCCATGCTACGCGATGCCGAGCGGCGCGTGCGGCAGATGCACGAGGCCGCCGGATCAATGCCGGATCTGGGCGCGCAGAACATATCCGCTCGCTATCGCGCCGCGATGCCCGCCGCGCCCGATTTACCCGAGACGCTGGAACAGGCCGAGGCCGCCGCCGCGCAATGCCGTCGCTGCAATCTGTGCGAGGCTGCGACCCAAACCGTCTGGGGCCGCGGTGCCCCCGATGCCGCGCTGATGATCGTGGGCGAGCAGCCCGGCGATCACGAGGATCTGGCCGGCGTCCCCTTTGTCGGCCCTGCCGGCCAAGTCCTGCACCGCGCCATGGCCGAGGCCCGCCTTGCCACAGATCAGGTCTGGCTGACCAATGCCGTCAAACATTTCAAATTCGCCCCACGCGGCAAACAGCGGATGCACAAAAGCCCCGATGGCCCCGAGATCGCGCAATGCCGCTGGTGGCTGGGGCTAGAGCTGGCCTTTATCAAACCGCGTCTGACCGTGGCCCTTGGCGCAACCGCCGCCGCCGCGCTGACCGGCGACACATCGCCACTGGCGGCGCGGCGCGGCGCGATCGAAACCGGCCTGCATGGCGGGCCGGTGCTGATCGCGTGGCATCCCTCGTATATTCTGCGGCTGCCTCATGTCGCAGATAAAGACCGCGTATACAGCGAGTTATTGCATGATCTTCAACACGCGCATCAATTAATTCAGCATTAAGACCACATTGCCACCCGCGCCGCGTTCGACCATCTCATGCGCGGCCGCAGCCTCGTCCAGCGCAAAGCGCGCGGCGATTGTGGGGCGAAGCTGTCCCTGTGCCAGAAGTGGCAACAGATCGGCGCGGGCGCGGACGATATGCGCGGGTGTCAACTTCATCCCCTGCACAAAACTGATCCGCGCGCCTTTACGGGCAAAGCCGTAATAGTCGAGGGTCGGAAATTTATCGCTGGTTGCGGAATAGCTGGCGAGCGTGCCGTGGTCAGCCAGCATCGCCAGATTGCGGGTCTGATTGGCGCCGAAATCCACTTCGACAACCCGCGGCACGCCTGCGCCGCCAGTCATATCGGCGATGAACTGGGATAGCGCCGGATCATCGGGCGCGCGCACGGCCAACGCCCCGCGTGCCGCCGCCCGCGCCGCGGAATCTGCGCTGCGTGCCGTGGCAACGACCCGCGCGCCAAAGGCCACGCCAAGCGCGACCGCCGCTTCGCCCACAGCGCCGCCGCCGCCCTGCACCAGCAGCACCTGATCCATCACCGGCCCGTCGGCCAGAACCGCCAACCACGCCGTCAACAGCGGCACGCCAAGGCTTGCACCCTCGGCAAAGTCCAACGCATCGGGCAAGGGCAGGACACGCCACGCGGGGATGCGCAGATAATCTGCCGCCGTGCCCGCGCCATGGGGTGCACCAAACACCCAAACGCGCGCGCCAATCGCCAGATCGACCCCCGCACCCACCGCTGTCACCACCCCCGCGCCGTCACTATGGGGAATAAAGAAATCTTCGGGCGGCGTGCCACCCGTCCAGCCCGCACGGGCCTTGGTGTCATGGGGGTTGATGCCGCTGGCGTGCAGGCGGATGATCACCTCACCCGCGCCTGGCGCCTCTGGTATGGGGCGGATCTCCAGGTGCAGCACCTCGGCCGCAGGCCCAAGGCGGCGGTAGCCAACCGCCCGCATCACAGCGCGACCGCCTGCGCCGCGCGCGCGAACACATCGACCAGCCGGTTCTGCCCGCGCATAAGCTGCGCGCGCAAAAAGCCCTGCTGATCCGCCGGGATCTGGTGCCACAGCATCGCATCGGCAATCGCTGGCAGCGGCGGCACATTCAACGCCGGATCATGCGAGAATCGCGGCCCCCGTGTGAAATGCGCGGGGATGAGCAGGCGCGACAGCGCCATCACCTTATCATTGAACACAGCGGGCGGCAGATCTTGCGCATAAAGCGCGTCAATCGCAGCCGCCAATGTCCCCGCCGCCTGCGCCGCCGGTGTCAGATCGAATGCGCAAGCCGCCTGATATTGCGCAATTGTTTCAACATATTCAGCCGCGCTCAGCCGCCAATCGAACGGCAGTTGATCCGCCTGCGCCAACCCCGCCACGGCGGCGAAATAGAGCGCGATATCCTTTTGCAGCACATCGCGGTCGGCAATTTCGATCGTGTCATTCTCGGTGTGCCAGGCGATATTGCCGCCGCAACCGCCCACGACGTAATAGCCCTTTTCGGCCAGAACCTCGGGCGGGAGGTTGGACGAGGCATTGAACAGGCCCGTCACGCCAATATTATTGAACGTATAATCAGAGTTGCGCTGCGGGCGTTTGCCGCATGCAACCTGCCCGGCCACATCCGCAACCACTTGGCTCACATAGGGGGCCGCCTCGGCGGTGCAGGCGATCTCGGCATAGCTGGTCGCCCAGCGGCAACCGGGACTGTCGCAATTCAGATGCGCGACGCAGTGGCGATCCAGATCGCGCGCGAATGTATCGGCGAACCAGGCCGAGCCGCCATAGCGCCCCGTCGAATGCCCCGGCCACCATGCAATCCGCACCCCCCGTTTTAGCGTCCCGCGCTGCTGCCACAGTGCCAATGCGACGGCCAGCATACAGGCGTTGCCGGTGCCATTATCGCCCACGCCCTCGCGCCAACTGTCGTAATGACCATGGAGCAGCACGAAATCTTCGCTGTCCTTGCCGGGGATTTCGACGACCGGCAGATATTGCGGGAACCAGCCAGTCTCGAGTTCGGTCCGGATCACCACCTGACCGCCGGCCTGCGCCAATGCGATCAGCGCCTGTCCATCGGGCTGATTGACTGCAACCGATGGAATTTTGGGCAGTCGCGCCAGATCCGGCAGCTCGGGCGTGCCCCAGATGGTCGAGACTGTGCCCCAGTGAATATCCACGCCCGGATTGACCACAATCGCGCCAATGGCGCCCGCTGCCTCTAGCCCTGCTATGAAATTGGGCAGGGCAAACCCCTCGATAACCGCAATTTTTCCGCGCGCCGCCGCCAATGCACCCAGTGCCGCAGGCGAGCGGTCCAGCGGCGTGCCGCCACCTGCGTCGGGCAGATAGATCAGATCACCCGTAATCCCTTGGGGGCAGTGCAGCGTGAAGGCAGGCGGCTTTGCCCGCAGAGTTTTTCCGCCAACAATCTGAACTTGCGCGGTTTTTGGCAGTGACAGGTAAAGCTCTGGCTGATGCATCTGAACCGGCAGACCCGCTGCGCGCAGATGATCTGCGATGATTTGCGCCCCGCGGTTGGCCTCGACCGGCACCTCGCGGTCCTGGGACGCGAATTGATTGACCAAAGTCCAGGCGATATCAGTGACGCGGTTCAGCTCATTGGACGACAGCATCGGCGGCTCCTTGGGTAATTTTTCGAACAGTGAAAAACTGTTTCAGTTGTATTTTCCGATCTAGGGCCGTATTCCCCGATAAAGCTAGTGTTTTTTGGGGGTTCGGTTGAGCTATACGATCTCTGCCGTTGATCGGGCGTTGCAACTGCTGGAAGCTTTGGCAGATAGCCCCGAGTCCGGCATCTCGGAATTGGCCGAGCGCACCGGCTTTACCAAAAGCCTGATTTTCCGTCTGCTTTACACGCTGGAGGAACGCGGCTTCGTCTCGAAAGACCCGGTGCGGCGCACCTATAGCCTCAGTTGGCAAGCGGTGCTGCTGGGGGCAAAGGCGCGGCGACAATCGCGGCTGATCTCGGCGGCGACACCGCATATGGTCGCGCTGCAAAATGCGACCGAATGCAATGTGCTGGTGCAGGTGCGCGATGATCTGCATTCGGTGACCGTGGCCATGCTGCATACCCGTGCCTCGCATAGCGTATTTGGCGATGTCGGGCGCCAAGGGCCGCTGCACGCGGGGGCTGGCCCGAAAATCCTGCTGGCCTATGCGCCCGAGGCGATCCGCACCCGCGTCTTGGCCAGCGCCCTGCCGCGCTATACCGAAAACACCGTGATCGACCCCGAACGCTTGAACGCGTCCCTTGATATCATTCGGCGCGACGGGTGGGTGATCACCGAGGGCGAGTTGGATCACTCGACCTGTTCGGTCGCCGTGCCGCTGTTCAATGGCGCGGGCGAGGCGATTGCGACCATGGCCGTGAACGGTCCTGTCGCCCTGCTGCCGCCGGAAAAGCGCGGCGCGGTGCTGGATGCTTTGCGCGACGCCGCCCGCCAGATTGCAGGCCTGATCGGCAATTACGGCAGCCCGCCCGAGCGGGACGAGATCTAGCTTTGCCTGCAAAAGTGCCAAACCCGCCCCTTGGGCGGGTTTTTTCATTTTTAGCGCCAAATCCCATTGCCACTTTGGCTGATTGTTTCTACCTTTAAAATATCGTTTCGATAGGTGAAACATGACTCCTTCCCGCGCTGCGGCTGTTTTGGCCGCGCAAACATTGGCAGATGACGGCCGCTTTCTGGAAACCCTGCGGGCCCGCGTCGCAATTGCGACCGAAAGCCAGAACGCCGAACGCCTGCCCGACCTTTACCGCTATCTGCATGACGAGATCGGCCCCGCCGTCGCAAAGATGGGCTTTGACTATCGCGTGGTGGATAATCCGATCGCAGGCGGCGGCCCGTTCCTGATCGCCACGCGGATCGAGGATGCGGCCCTGCCCACCATTCTTGGCTATGGTCATGGCGATGTCGTGCGCGGCATCCCCGCACAATGGCGTGAGGGTCTGGACCCTTGGACCATCACTGTCGAGGGCGAGCGCTGGTACGGCCGCGGCACCGCCGACAACAAATCCCAGCACGCGATCTGGCTGGCCGCCCTTGGCGAAGTGCTGGCGGCGCGCGGATCGCTGGGGTTTAACGCGAAATTCATCGTCGAGACATCCGAGGAAATCGGCTCGGTCGGGCTTGACCTGCTGCTCGAGGCCGAGGCCGAGGCTCTGTCCTGCGATCTGCTGCTGGCGTCCGATGGCCCGCGGATGTTGCGCGACAAGGTGGATATCAAGCTGGGCAATCGCGGCGCCTATGCCTTTGATCTGAGCGTGAAACTGCGCGAAGGCAGCCGCCATTCGGGTCATTGGGGCGGCGTGCTGGAAGACCCCGGCCTGATCCTCGCCCATGCGCTCGCCTCGATCACCACGCCGCGCGGGCGCATCTTGATTGACGATTGGTTGCCCAAATCCGTGCCCCCGCGCGTCACCGCCGCACTGCAAGCGATCCATGTCGACCCCTCGGACCCGACGCTGATCATGCCCGAGGATTGGGGCGAGGCACGCCTGTCGCGCGGCGAAAAGATGTATGGTTGGACATCGTTTATCGTGCTGGCCTATGTCACCGGCACGCCGGAAAAGCCGATCAACGGCGTCCAACCCGAGGCCTATGCCCGCTGTCAGCTGCGCTATACCGTCGATGTCGACGAGGCGCGCTTCATGCCCGCGCTGCGCGAACACCTGGACAGGCATGGCTTTCATCAGGTCGAGATCACCAATCTACCGCTGAACCGCTTTCCCGCTTGGCGCACCGACCCCGACAACCCATGGGTTGACCGCGTGCTGGACAGTATCGCGGCGACCATCGGCTATGCGCCCACGCTGATGCCCAATTCATCAGGCGGTCTGCCCTCGGAAATTTTCGCCCGCCATCTGAACTGCCCGGTCATCTGGATTCCGCATTCCTATGGCGGTTGCAAACAGCACGGGCCGGACGAGCATGTGCTGCAACCGCTGATGCGTGAGGGTCTAGGCATTATGGCGGGGCTGTTCTGGGATTTAGGAGCGCGCGATGACGGATGACACCTTGCTGGATGCGATCCGCCACTGGGTCGAGGTTGAAACCCCCACCGGCCATGTCGCGGGACTGACGCGATTGGTGCAAATGGTCGCGGCCGATTATGCCGCCATTGGCGCCGAGACCGAGATTATCGCGGGCACGGGCGGCCAAGGCCCCCATCTGATCGCACGGCTGAATGCCGGCACCAGCAATGCGGGCATATTGATCCTGAGCCATCTGGATACGGTACATCCCGTTGGCACGCTTGCCGATTTTCCCTTTCAGATCAAGGGCGACCGCGCCTTTGGCCCCGGCATCTATGACATGAAGGCGGGGGCCTATATCGCCATGCAGGCGGCAGGGGCAGCCGCGCGCAGCGGTACGCTCAGCCTGCCGATCACGCATCTTTTCGTCTCGGACGAAGAGATCGGCTCGCCCACCTCGCAGGCGCTGATCGAGGATTTGGCCCGGCGTTCCAAATACGTGCTGGTCACCGAGCCCGCGCGCGAGGGCGGGCAGATTGTCATCGCGCGCAAGGGCGTCTTTCGCTATCGGGCAGACGCCTTTGGCCGTCCCGCCCATTCAGGCGCGCGGCATCAAGATGGCCGCTCGGCCATTGCGGAAATCGCGCGGCTGACCTTGGCATTTGAGGCGCTGACCGATTACGACAGCGGCACGACCGTCAATGTCGGAATGATCGGCGGCGGCACGGCGGCGAATGTCGTGCCGGCCCATGCCTATGCCGAGATTGATCTGCGCGTCGACAATCTGGCCGCCGCCCGCGCGGTCGAGGATTTCGTCGCCGGCTATCGCCCGCATGACCCCGATGTCAGGCTGCAGATCACAGGCGGGCTGAACCGTCCCCCCTATGAGACAAGCCCCGCCATCCAAGACCTGTTCACAACCGCCGCGACAATCGCGCAAGACATTGGGTTCACGCTGAAAGGCCTGAAAACCGGCGGCGGATCGGACGGCAATTTCACCGCCGCGCTGGCACCGACCCTTGACGGGCTGGGGGCCGATGGCGCGGGCGGCCATACGCTAGAGGAATATATCCGCGTGTCTTCCCTGACCGAGCGCCTGCGCCTACTGCAAGGCCTGATGGAGCGCCTGACATGACCACCCCCGATTACCGGATCGGCTGCGATGTCGGCGGCAGCTTTACCGATTTCATCCTGTTCGATGCGGCGACCGGCGCGCTCGAGACGCTGAAAGTCGCAACCACACCCGCCGCGCCCGAACAAGGGATCATGCAGGGCCTATCGCAACTGGCGGCCCGCCACCCGGATCTTGCCGCGCATCTGAACACGTTCATCCATGGCACAACACTGGTCATCAACGCCATTTTGGAACGCAAAGGCGCGAAAACCGCCCTGCTCACCACCGAAGGTTTTCGCGATATCATCGAGACGCGGCGTGAAATCCGCTATGACATCTATGATATCCGCCAGACCTACCCCTCGCCCATCGTGCCGCGCAATCTGCGCCGTCCGGTGCCCGAGCGGATGGGCCATGACGGCCAGATCGTGGCCCCCCTCGACACCGCCAAGGTGCGCGCGGCACTGATGGAACTGGCGAACGAGGGCGTCGAATCCGTCGCGGTGTGCCTGATCAATGCCTATGCCAATCCCGCGCATGAGCGCGAGATCGCCAAGATCGCGCAAGACCTGCCGCTGACGCTGTCCTTGTCGCTGTCGGCGGATATCCTGCCCGAAGTGCGCGAATTCGAACGCTTTTCCACCACCGCGCTGAATGCCTATGTCAAGCCGAAGGTCGACCGCTATCTGGGTGCGCTCGAGGAAAACCTGCGCGGCGATGGCTTTGCCGTGCCGGTCTATCTGATGCAATCGGGCGGCGGCATTGTCACCGCCGCAACCGCCCGTGCCGCGCCCGTGCGTCTTGCCGAAAGCGGGCCGGTCGGCGGCGTTCTGGCCGCGCGCGATCTGGCGCTGGCGGCGGGTTATCATGATGCCATCGCCTTTGATATGGGCGGCACCACCGCCAAGACCTGCCTGATCCGCAAGGGCGAGATGCCCGTCACCCGCGCCTATGAGGTCGACCGCGTGCACCGTTTCAAACGCGGCTCGGGCACGCCACTCGCGGTGCCGACGGTCGATCTGATCGAGATCGGCGCGGGCGGCGGCTCGATCGCACATATCGACGGGCTGGGTCGGCTTTGTGTCGGCCCCGAAAGCGCGGTCGCCGACCCGGGCCCCGCCTGTTTCGGGCGCGGCGGAGCGCTGCCCACCGTCACCGATGCAAACCTGCTGCTGGGCTATCTGGACCCCGCCGAATTCGCGGCGGGCGGCATCAGGCTTGACCGCGCGGCGGCCGAGGCTGCGGTCGCGGCGCTGGCAGTCCCGCTTGGCCTGTCAGTGCTGGGCACCGCCGCCGCCATGATCGAGGTGGTGAATGAAAACATGTCGCAAGCCGCGCGCATCTATGCGGCAGAAAACGGGGGCGATCTGACCCGCAGCACCATGGTCGCTTTTGGTGGCGGTGGGCCGCTGCACGGGGCCGAGGTCGCGCGCCGCCTGCGCGTGCCGCGCATTCTGGTGCCCGAGGCGGCTGGCGTCTTTTCCGCGATGGGTTTCCTGATGGCGACGCCGCGCTACGAGGTCGCCCGCTCGCACCCGCGGCGCTTGTCGGCCACCACCGCGCCAGAGCTGCAAGCGATCCTTGACGATCTGCTGGCGCAGGCCCGTAGCGTCGTGGCCGCCGCCGCCCCCGATGCCCCCCAAGGCGCCAGCCTGTTCGCGGATCTGCGCTATTTCGGTCAGGGTCACCAGTTGCGCGTGCCGCTGGATGATCTGTCCCATGGCGCCATCACCGCCGCTTTCCGTGCCGCTTATTTGCAAAGCTACGGCTATGCCTATGACGATATGGAGGTTGAACTGGTGACCCTGCGGGCCGAGGTTCACGCCAGCAGCACCGGCCCCACCTTTCGCCCGCTGGCAGGGATCGGCGCGGTCAGGCCGACGCGCCTCGCCTGGGACCCCATCGCCCGCGCGATGGTGCCGCATCAGGTCGTGGCCTTTGCCACCATGAAGGGCCAGATCACCGGCCCCGCGCTGATCAACCAACCCGGCGCCACCATTCACGTCAGCCAAGGCGCGACCGCCACCCGCAACCCCGCCGGCTGGCTGGACATTTCGCTGCCCCAAGAGGTGCCCCATGATTGACGACATCCGCCTGCAAGTCATCTGGTCGCGGCTGATCTCGGTCGCGGATGAGATCGCAACCACGCTGGAGCGCACCGCTTTTTCGCTGATCGTGCGCGACAACCAGGATTATGCCTGCGCGCTTTATGACAGCCGGGGCGTGATGCTGGCGCAGTCCAGCCAATGCACGCCCGGTCAGGCCGGATCGACCCCGACCGTCATCGCCGAGATGCTGGCCACCTATCCGCCCGAGACGCTGGAAGATGGCGATATCCTGATCTGCAACGACCCTTGGGTCGGCGCGGGCCATGCGCCCGATGTCTTTGTCGCAACGCCGGTTTTCCATCGCGGCGCGCTGATCGGCTTTGCCTGCACCTGCGCCCATCACGCCGATATGGGCGGCCGCCTTGGCGCGACCGACGCGCGCGAAGTTTACGAGGAAGGCGTCATCATCCCGGTCAGCAAGCTTTACCGTGCCGGAATCAAGAATGACGAATTGCACCGTCTGCTGGCGCGCAATGTGCGTATGGCTGAAAAGGTGCTGGGCGATATCAACGCCCAGATCGCCGCGAACCGCGTGGGGGCCAAGGGCCTTTGCCAGTTACTGGATGATTTCGCCCTGCCCGATCTGCACGCGCTGGCCGATCTGATCACCAACCGCACCGAAGATATGTTCCGCCGTGCCCTTGCCCGCCTGCCCGAGGGCAGCGCCGACAGCGAAGTGTTCCACGAACTGCGCGATGCGTCAGGTGCGCGGCTGCGCATCAACCTCAGGATGCAGGTGCACGCAGGCGCGGTACATCTGGATTTCACCGGTACCTCGGCGCAGGTGGATATGCCGGTCAATGCAGTGCTGAACATCACCCGCGCCTATTGCCTGTTCCCCTTTATCGCGACGCTCTGCCCCGATCTGCCGATGAATGCGGGGGCGTTCCGGCCCGTTGTTCTGCATGTCCCCGAAGGCACCGTGCTGAACCCGACCTTCCCCGCACCGGGAATGTACCGCTCGCTGCTGTCCTACTTCACGGTCGAGGCGCTGATGGGCGCGCTTTATAAAATCGCGCCCGATCTGGCGATGGCCCCCTCGGGCACCTATCCGCTGTGGACCGAGAAATTCTCGGGCACGGCGGATGACGGCACGAAATTCCTGTCGCATTACAATGCCCAAGGCGGCCAAGGCGCGTTTCGTGACCGCGATGGCGTATCGGCCGTGGTGTTCCCCGGCAATATCGCCACCACCTCGGTCGAGCTGTTCGAACTCGAGGCACCGTTCCGCATCCTCTCGCGCGAATTGCGCCCCGACAGCGGCGGCCCCGGTAAATATCGCGGCGGGCTGGGGCAGGAAACCGTGATGGAATGCCTGAACGCCACCGCAGTGCAAGTCGCCTTCAGCGGCGGGCGGCTGGTCGAGCCTGCCTTGGGCCGCGAGGGCGCCGACGCGGGCGCAAAAGGCGTGATCCGGATCGGGGATGAGGCCCCCTTCGAGCGCAGCGGGCGCGGTGTGATGCAAAAGGGCGATATCGTCACCTTTAGCCAACCCGGCGGCGGCGGTTTCGGCCCCCCCGACCAACGCGACCCGGCCGCCATCGCCCATGATATCGCGATGGGCTATGTCACCGAGGCAGCGGCAAAGGCCGTATATACCTACCAGCCAGAATAAAAGGGGCCCCATCGGGGCCCCTTTCGCTTACATCACCGTTTTGATCAGCCGGGTCGCTTCGCGCATCGCGCCTGCGGTGCGATTTGCGCCGCGGATGATCTGGTTCACCGTGATCGGATACAGCGCCTCGGGCACATGCGGCAGGTCGATGACCTTTTCGATCAACGGCAAGGGCGCGCGCGTGATCGCCGGATCATGGGTGAAACGCGGCGCGGTGGTGTAGTTCACCGGGATCAAGATACGGGCAAGGCGCATCAGCACCTCGTTCGCATCGGGCGTGGCAATGGCACCCGCCGCAATCGCTGCATAAAAAGCCGCCAACTGATCATCAAGCGCCTTGATGCTGCTGACAACCGCCGACAGATCGACCGCATCGCCGGCCGCTTTGGTATAGGTTGCTGCGCTGGCGGCGAATTCCTTGGTCGTCTCGCGCCAATCGACGGGCAGCAGCGGCGTGTTCGCCACGCGCCAGATCGCATCCAGATAGATCTTGATATCGGTCATCAGGATATCTTTGTCGGCGATATCCATCGTGTCGTTTTCCGTGTGCCATGCGATATTCCCACCGCAGCCCGACACGGCATAATAGCCTTTTTCCGCGCGCAGATCGTCTGGCATGGTCGAGGACAGCATGAAGAACGACGAAATCCCGATATTGTTAAAGGAATAATCCCCCGCCTGATGTGGGCGGTCAAAGATCGGCGTCTGTCCTGCGACCTTTTCGATTACGTCTTTCACCAGCGCGAAGGTCTCGGGCATGGCGGTCGTTGCGTGATACGAGGTCGCCCAGCGGCAACCGGGGCTGTCGCAGTTGATTTGCATGACGCAGTTCTCGTCCAGATCCAGCGCGAAAGCATCCGAATACCAGGTCGATCCGGCATAACGCCCGGTCGAATGCCCCGGCCACCATGCGATCCGCACCGAACGATAGAGCTTGTCGCGATTTTCCCACAAAGCGCGGGCAATCTCGAGCATGGCGGCGTCCCCGGTGGCGTTATCACCGACGCCGACATCCCAGCTATCATAGTGACCATGTAGAAAGACGAATTTCTCGGCCTCGACCGTGCCGGGGATCTCGACCGTCGGGATGGCCTGTTCGAACCAGCCTTCCTGCATCTCGGTCTTGATCGTCGCCGTCGTTGCGCCCGCTTTCGCACGTTCAATCAGCTTGCCGCCGACCAGCTTGTTCACAGCGATCACCGGAATCGTCGGCTTGCGGCCAAAGTCATCCAGATCGGGCGAGCCCCAGACCGTCGTGCAGGTGCCCCAATGCGTATCAACGCCCGGGTTCACCGCGATCAGCCCGACCGCACCCCATTCCATCGCAATCGCCGCCAGCGCGGGATTGCCAAAGCCTTCGGTGATCAGGATCTTGCCCGCGACACGCGCCCGCATCTCGTCATCGGTGCCGACGCCCTCGCCAAAAAAGGCGATCGCCTTTTTATTATAGGACCGCAGCGAGGATTTGTTGGCGGGGATATAGAAGAGTTCCGCGCTGACGCCCTCGGGGCAGCTTTTCGAGGACGAGGGGGGCTTGGCGAACATCTCCTCACCGTCCAGCGTCACGCTGGCCGATAGCGGGATCGACAGCGCCACGATGGGGCGATGGATCACCACCGGCAGCCCTAGCGCGCGCAGCCGCGCGCCGATCAATTCGCCGGCGCTATTGACGTCCTCGGGGCGCCAGCGTTCGCGGCCAGCAAAGGTTGTGACCAAATCCCAAGCGTGTTCAGGCACGACTTGCTCAATTATTGAGAATTCTTTGTCTAACATGGTGAAGTTTTCCCTTCCTGTAGGTGATTCATGTTTACCTGACGTCCGGCCTTTGTAATAGTGAATAAAAATAGTTTTCGGCTAGCGAAACAAAAACGAAGAAAACGGGTCCAACTCTGCCTGCGGGTGCAGCAAAACCGCCCCAGGCGTTAACGGAGGGAAATTATGTCGATTACACGTCGCGCTCTGCTGCGCGGCAGCGCTTATGCTGCCCTTGGCGCAGGACTTTCCACGACTTTGCCGCGAATCGCCTTGGCACAAGACACCAGTGCGATCCGCCCGATCACCCTTTATAGCCGCGCCCAGGCGGCGAACCCGCAGCAGTATCAATCCGCCGAATTGATCGCCCAAGCTTGGAGCGATCTGGGCCTGCAGGTCACGGTGAACGGTCTGCCGCAAAACCAGCTGTCGGATATCGTCTGGTACAACCGCAACAGCTGGGATGTAACCATGTGGCAGATGGTCGGCCGCCCCGAGCGGTCCGACCCCGATGATTTCGTGATGAACCTGTTCCATTCGTCGAACATCGAGACCGGCTATAACTTTGTCGGCTACAACAACCCCGACTATGATGCCGCCGCTGAACAGCAGCGTCTGGCGGTCGACCGCGACGCCCGCCACGCCCTGATCATCAAGGCGCAAGAGCTGGTGAACGCCGACCAGCCCTATTCCTTCCTTGTCTATCCGACGAAATCCTATGCTTTTGATAAAACCGTGCTGGATGGCGCGACCATGGTCAATCAGCCCGGCCTCGGCATCCGCAACTTCCTGTCCTATGTCGCGGTCGAACCGCTGGGCGCGCAGCGCGATCTGATCACCAACACCGCGAACGAGCTGAACGCCATCAACCCGTTCTATATCTCGGGCGGCGGCGATAGCTGGATCACCGAATGTATCTGGGACCGCGTCATGCGCATCGGCGAGGATGGCCTGCCGCAGCCATGGGCCGCAGAATCGGTCGTCTGGGACGAGGCCGGCACCACCGCCACCATCACGCTACGCGACGGCATGACCTTCCACGACGGCCAGCCGGTGCGGATCGAGGATGTGATCTTCTCGCTTGAGGCGCCGCAGGGCGAAAACGTCGCGCCGATGTATCGTCCCTTTGTCACGCCCATCACCGCCATGGCCAAGGTCGATGACCGCACCATGACGTTGACGCTGGACCAGCCCAATGCGGCGTTCGAGACCTCGACCCTGTCGAAAATGAACATCGTCCCCGAACATGTCTGGTCGCCGCTGCTGGAACGTTTGTCGGCAGGTGAGACCGCCGAAAGCGTGCTGGAAGAAAGCCGTATCGGCTCGGGCCCGTTCAAATTCGACCGCTGGAACCAATCCGAAGTGGTGCTGTCGTCGGTCAAAGACCACTTCGCCGCGCCCAAGATGGATCGCGTGATCATGCGCGTCGTCCTGAACGTCGAAGCCGCGCTGGGGATGCTGCGTTCGGGCGAGCTGAACTTCCTGACCGACTATACGGGCGATCCGCAACTGCTGCTGGATGCCGCCGCCGCCGATGGCGATATCGAGGTGGTGGATGTCGTCGATATGGGCTTCCAGTTCCTGGGCTATAACCTGCGCCGCGCGCCGTTCAGTGACCCGGCTTTCCGCCGCGCGCTGTCCTTTGCGATCAACCGCCGCCTGATCCTGGGCGCGGCGTACAACGGCTTTGGCGTTCCGGCGAACAGCCATGTCTCGCCCGCGCTGCCCTTCTGGTACGACACCCGGACCGAGGAGATCCCCGTCGGCCCCGAGGTCGCCATCCAGATGCTGGAGGAGGCCGGCTATTCCATCGTGAACGGCCGTCTGCACTATCCCGCAGGGCAGACCGAAACCCTGCAATAAGCAAGCCTGCCCGCAAGCAAGCCTGATGCAAGCCTAAGGAGTCCCCGGCATGAAATACATGCTGTCCAGATTGTTCTATTCGCTCGTGGTCCTGTGGATCGTGGCGACAATCCTGTTCTTCATGTTTCGGCTAATGCCGGGGACGCCGCTTGCGGCCTTCATCGACAATACCACGACCAAGGAACAACAAGACGCGATCATCGCGCAGTTCGGCCTCGACCGTAGCCTGTTCGAGCAATACCTGTCCTTCCTTGCCAATCTGGCGCAGGGGGATCTGGGCCAGTCGTTTTTCCACAAACGTCCCGTGATGGATGTGGTGATGGAGGCCCTGCCCAATACGATCATCCTGACCATGACCGGTCTGGTCGTCGCCTATATCTTTGGCGTGCTGGCGGGGGCTTACCTCGCGTGGAAACGCGGCAGTGTGGCCGAGGCGATCGGTATCCCCATCACCCTTGCCACCCGCGCCGCGCCCGAGTTCTGGCTGGGTATGGTGCTGCTGGCCATCTTTAGCTTTCAACTGGGCTGGTTCCCGGCGGGCGGCGCGAATTCGGTTGGCATGACCTATGACAATCAATGGCAGCGGGTCTTCTCATGGGATTTCCTGCGCCACCTCGCCCTGCCCGCACTGACGCTGGCCATCTATCTGCAAGGCCTGCCGCTGTTGCTGATGCGATCCAATATGATCGAGATCCTGCAAGAGGAATTCATCACCATGGGCAAGATGAAGGGTCTGACCCCGCGCACCATCGTGTTGAACCATGCCGCGCGCAACGCGCTGCTGCCGGTCGCCACTGCCTTTGCGCTGGGGGTTGGCGGCGCCATCGGCGGCAATGTGGTGGTCGAGACGATCTTTAGCTGGCCCGGCATCGGGCGCCTCTTGGTGAATGCGGTTTCCGCCTCGGACTATCCGCTGGCGCAGGGGGCCTTCTTGCTCATCACCTTTGTGCTGATCGCGATGAATTTCATCGCGGACATGACCTATCACCTTCTCGACCCGAGGATTCGCCTTGCAGCCAGCAATTGAAAACGCCCCGCGCAAAGCCCTGCCTGATCTAAGCCAAGGCAAACTGAATTCCGGTCTGTGGCCCCGCTTTATGCGCGGCATCAACACCTTTCTTTCGGTGCCGCGCCAGAATGCCTATGCGATGATCGGGCTGATCATCTATGCGATCTTTATCCTGACGGCGGTCTTTGCCGATGTGCTGATGACGCATCGCCCACTCGAGATTCTGTTCACCGACAGCTATCAGTTGGCGCGCAATATCGCCCCCGGCCCAGAACATCTGCTGGGTACCACCTATGGCGGGCGCGATATCTATTCGCAGCTGGTGATCGGCACGCGCTCGGCGCTGCTGGTGGGGGTCACCGCCGCGGTCTGCGTCGTGGCGATTGGCACGGTGGTCGGGCTGATCTCGGGCTATTTCGGCGGCTGGGCCGATAACCTGCTGATGCGCCTGTCCGATATCGCGCTTGGCATTCCGTTTTTGCCTTTTGTCATCGTGCTTGCCTCGTTCCTTGGCGCCAGTCAGATGAATGTCATCATCGGTATCGCCCTGCTGCTGTGGCCAAACTCGGCCCGGGTCATCCGCTCGCAAGTGATGTCGCTACGCGAGCGCGCCTTTATCGAGGCCGCCCGCGTCACCGGCGCGGGACAATGGAAGATCCTGTTCGTCCATATCGCGCCCAATGTGCTGTCGCTGGCGTTTCTTTACACATCCGTCGCGGTGGGCTGGGCGATCTTGACCGAGGCCTCGGTCAGCTTCTTGGGCTTTGGCCCGTCCAATACCGTCAGCTGGGGCTATATGCTGCAAGACGCCTATGCCAGCCAAGCCCTTGGACGCGGCCAATATAATTGGTTTGTGCCGCCCGGCCTCTGCATCGTTCTGGTCGTCATGGCGGGTTTTTTCATCAGCCGGGGCTTTGAAGAAGTCCTGTTCCCGAAACTGAAAGGCTGACCCATGTTGCTTTCGGTCAAAGATCTGAAAATCCACTATCAATCCCCGCGCGGCACCGTGCAGGCCGTCGACGGCATCAGCTTTGACGTGCCCGAGGGCAAGGTCGTCGGCGTCGTGGGCGAGTCTGGCTGCGGCAAGACAACCGCCGTGCGAGCCCTGACCCGCGTCATGCCCTCGGTCGCGAAATTTGCCGGCGGCGAGGTGCTGTTTGACGGCAAGGATCTGTTGTCCTTGTCCGAATCCCAGATGAACGCGCTGCGCTGGCGCGATATTTCCTATATCCCGCAAAGCGCGATGAACGCGCTTGATCCCGTCTGGCGCGTCGGCGATCAGATCATCGAAGTGCTGGTGAAACGCGGCGGCATGAAAAAGCCCGCCGCGCGCACCCGCGCCGAAGAGCTGTTCGCGATGGTCGGGCTGGAACGCAAACGCCTGCGCGACTACCCCCACCAGTTTTCCGGCGGGATGCGGCAACGCGCCTCGATCGCGCTGGCGCTGGCGCTGAACCCGCGCCTTGTCATCGCGGACGAGCCGGTGACCGCGCTTGATGTGATCATCCAACGCCAGGTGCTGGACACATTCCTGCGCCTGCAACGCGAGACCGGGATCTCCGTCGTGATGGTCACGCATGATATCTCGGTCGTGGCCTATGTCTGCGATTATGTCGTCGTGATGTATGCGGGAAAGGTCGTCGAAAAGGGCCCCGTGCGCGACGTGCTGACCCAGCCGTCCCATGCCTATACGATCGGCCTTTATAACGCTTTCCCCGAGCTGTCCGAGGATGCCGCGCGCGAGCTATCCCCGATCGAGGGCGGCCCGCCCTTGCTGCTGAACCCGCCGACGGGCTGCCGCTTTCGCGCGCGCTGCCCCTTTGCCCTGCCCGTCTGCGCCCAGGAGCCACCCGAAGTGCAGGTCGGCGCGGGCCACACCGCCATGTGCCACCGCGCGCATGAGGCCGAAGCGCTGCGCGCCGCCGCGCGCGATCCGAAAATCTGGCAGGGAGTTGTCACACAATGACCACCCAATCCGACACGCTGGTCTCGGTCGAGAACGTCTCGAAAAGCTTTACCCTCAGCCGTTCTTTGTCCGACGTGTTCAATGGCCGCCACCCCAAAGTTGATGCGGTCTCCGAGATCAGCTTTACCCTAAAGCGCGGCGAAACCATTGGGATCGTGGGCGAATCCGGCTGTGGCAAGACCACGCTGGGGCGCATGCTGCTGAAACTGATCACGCCCACGGGCGGCGCGATCCGCTTTGACGGGGCGGATATCAATGCGCTATCGGGCGAATCCGAACTGGCCTTTCGGCGCCGCGCGCAATTGGTGTTCCAGAACCCGTTCGATGCGCTGAACCCGCATTTCACCATTCGCCGCAGCCTGTACGAACCGCTGCTGAACACCCGCGTCCCCGCCGCCGAACACGACCGCATGGTGGGCGAGGCGATGGTGCGCGTGCAGCTTGACCGCATGTTGCACTTGCTCGACAGCTATCCGCACCAACTGTCGGGCGGGCAGTTGCAGCGCGTGGTGCTGGCGCGGGCGCTGGTGCTGCAACCCGATTTCATCGTCGCGGACGAGCCGGTCTCGATGCTCGACGTGTCGGTGCGCGCCGGGATCTTGAACGTGCTGCGCGAGGTGCGTGACACGATGGGCCTTGCCGCCGTTTTCATCAGCCATGACCTCGCCCTTGTGCGCTATGTGTGCGAGCGGACGATCACCATGTATCTGGGCGCGGTGGTCGAAGACGGCCCGACCAAAGATGTCATCGCGCACCCGCTGCACCCCTATACCCGCGCATTGGTGCAGGCTGTGCCAGTGCCCAATGTCGATCAGTCGCATGATCCGCTGCCGTTGATCGGCGCGATGCCTGATGCGCGCAATCCGCCCGCGGGCTGCCGCTTTTCCGACCGTTGCCCGCTGGCCGATGATGGCTGCCGCGCGGCCCGGCCCCCCTTGCGACCTGTCGGCCCCGGCCGCCGCGTCGCCTGTTTCAAAGTGCCCGCATTCACGACAGCACAGGTGCAGTAATGACAGACCAACACACGCTGATTGATATCGACGTGCCTGCGGGCACCTGCGATCCCATCACGCTGGAAATCGTGCGCGGCGCGATTGTCGCGACGCAAAAAGAGATGGAGGCGCTGATCGAGCGTACCGCCATTTCCGCCTTCATTCGCGAGAAGAAGGACTTCTACACTGCGCTGTTCGATGACAAGGGCAAGATGGCCGTGGGCTCGATGGTGCCGATCTTTGGCGATCTGACGACGCCGGTGATCGAGAAATTCCCCCGCGCCTCGATGCGTCCGGGCGATCTTTACTGGTATAATGACTGCTATGGATCAAAGGGCGCGGTGACACATTCGAATGACCAAGTGCTGCTGGCACCGGTCTTTCACGACAACCGGCTGTGCGCCTTTGTCATGTGTTGGGCGCATTTTGCCGATATCGGCGGCATTTACCCGGGCTCGATCTCGCCCGATGCGACCTCGATCTATCAAGAGGGGATCATCGTCCCCCCGACCAAACTGGTCGATGCAGGCGTCGTGAACGAGATGGCGCTGGCGATTTTTCACCGCAATTCGCGCTTTCCGGCGCAATCCGAGGGCGATCTGTCGGCACTGATGGCCGCCGTAGCGCTGGGATCGGTGCGCGTGGCCGAGATTGTCGCCCTGCGCGGCGCGGATGTGGTGCAGGACGCGCTGGCGCAGCTGCTGGAGCGTAACCGCCTGATGGTGCGCGGTAAACTGGCCGAGACCTTTGACTACGGCACGTATAAATTCACCGATAGTATCGACACCGATGGCCACGGCAACGGTCCCTTCCGCATCACCTTCAGCCTGACGCGCGAGCGGGACGCGGACGGCGCGGATATCTTTACCTTTGATGCCTCTGAAAGTGATGATCAGGCCCCCGGCCCCGTCAATCTGCTGATGAACAAGGGCGTTCCGGGCATGGCCTTGGGGCTTTATTATCTTGGCGGCGATCCCTCGCAGGTCTGTAACGCGGGCGGGCCGCTGTCACTGGACAATGTGATCTATCGCGAGGGGTCCATCGTGCAGCCGCGCTTTCCTGCGCCTTTGGGGATGCGCGGCCTGACGATGATGCGCACGCTGGCGGTGATCAACGGGCTGGTGAATGTGGCAGGGGGCGGTGCACCCGCCTCGCATTCTGCCTATGTGATCAATATCATGCGCGGCACCTATACCAATCCGGCAGGGGAATCCGAGCCGTTCTTGCTGGCCGATGGCATCGGCGTCGGCTATGGCGCGCGCCCCAATGCCGATGGCATTGATGCGGTCTATTTCGTCGCGCAGGAAAACTATCCGGTCGAGTTTTTGGAAATGGGCTATCCGGTGCGCCTGTTGCGCTATGGCGTGCTGCCTGACAGCGGCGGCCCCGGCAAATTTCGCGGCGGCGTCGGCATTGTGCGCGAATACGAGATCCTTGCCGACGAGGCGCAAATCGCCATCCGCATCGACGGCGTGCAGAACCCGCCATGGGGCATCGGCGGCGGCATGAGCGGCGGCGTCGGCGCTGCAACCGTCAACCCCGGCCAAGCGAACGAGCGTAAACTGCCGCCCCTGTCCGAGGGCACAAAGCTGCATTACGGCGATATTTTGCGGATCGAGACCGGCGGTGGCGGCGGCTATGGCCACCCGCATGACCGCGCCCCCGCAGATGTGCTCGAGGATGTGTTGGGCGGTTTCGTCACGGCTGAGGCTGCCGAAAAATACTATGGCGTGAAAATCACCGATGATGCGGTGGATGATGCTGCAACCGCCGCCCTACGCGCGATGCGTCCCGCCACACGTGCCTTCCACCGTAAGGAATATCTTGATGAACTCGTCTGATCTGGCGACTGATTACACCGTTGCTGTCGATATTGGCGGCACGTTTACCGATATCTCGCTGTTGAACCGCGTGACCGGCCAGCGCTGGCGCGCCAAAACCCCATCCGTGCCGAGCGATCCATCCGAGGCGTTTTTGCGCGGCATCACCATCGCGCTGGAACAGGCGGGCGCGCCTGCCGCGGCGCTGGGGCGCGTGCTGCATGGCACCACGGTTGCGACCAATATGATCCTGGAAGGCAAAGGCGCGCCGATTGCTTTTCTGACCACCGAAGGGTTCCGCCATGTCCTTGCCATCGGACGGCAGGATATCCCGCGCAAGGCGAACCTTTATACATGGGTAAAGCCCAAGCCCCCGGTCCCCGCCTCGCGCATTTTCGAGGTGCGCGAGCGGCTGGCCCCCGGCGGCGATGTGTTGGTCGCGCTTGACGAAGAAACGGTCGTTGCGGCGGCCCGCGCTATCGCAAAGCTGCCGGTGCAGGCGGTCGGCGTCTCGTTGTTGCACGCTTTTGCAAACCCCGCGCATGAACGCCGCGTGGCCGAGATCCTGCGCGAACATCTGCCCGATCTTTACATCACCATCTCATCCGATGTGCTGCCGGTGGTGCGCGAATATGAACGCGGTCTGACCACGGTGCTGAACGCCAGCGTCATGCCGGGCGTCACCACCTATATCGCGCGGCTGGAAGACCGCCTGACCAGCGCCAATGCGCCCGCGCCGCTGATGCTGATGCAATCAAACGGCGGCATTGCGGGCGCTGCGAAAATCCGCACCGCTCCCGCGCTGACCGCGCTTTCTGGTCCCGCCGCAGGTGTGGTCGGTGCGCGCGTCATGGCCGAGGCTTGCGGCATTCGCGATATCATTACCTGTGATATCGGCGGCACGTCTGCCGATATCTGCCTGATCAAAGATGGCCATATCGGTCTGACACAATCGGGCGCGGTGGGCGATTGGCCGCTGGCGCTGCCGATTGTCGATATGATCACCATCGGCGCGGGCGGCGGATCTATTGCCAAGGTCGATGCCGGTCGCCTCTCGGTCGGGCCGCAGTCAGCGGGCGCACGCCCCGGCCCTGCCGGTTACGGCCACGGCGGCACGCTGCCGACTGTCACCGATGCGCATATCGTGCTGGGCCATCTGCCCGCGAGCCTGCTGGGCGGCACGATGCATCTGGATCGCGAGGCGGCACAGCGCGTCATCCGCGACAGCGTCGCGACCCCCTTGGGCCTGTCGATGGAGCAAGCCGCGCGCGGCATTCTGACCATTGCCGACAATAATATGGTCGGCGCGATGCGCGTCATCTCGGTCGAGCGTGGCCATGATCCGCGCAGCTTTGCCCTTGTGCCCTTTGGCGGCGCGGGGCCGCTGCATGGCTGTTCGCTGGCGGAAACGCTGGGCACCGATACGGTGGTCATCCCGCCCTCGCCCGGTGTGCTTTGTGCCGATGGGCTGATGGTCGCGGATCTGAAGTCCGAATTCTCGCGCGCGCTTGGCCGCCCCGGCGCGGTCGATCCGGCGGAATGCGATCCGATCATAGCGGAACTTTCGGCGCAGGCCGATGCCTGGTTTGCCACTGAGAACGTCGCGCCAGACCTGCGCAACGCACGCACGGTCGCGCTGATGCGGTTCAAGGGCCAAGGCGGCGAGATCGCCGTGCCCTATACATCCGACGGCAAGGTGACCGAGGCGGCCTTTATCGCCGCCCATACCGAAATGTATGGCTTTGCCCTGCAAGCGCCGGTGGAGCTGGTGACCCTGCGCGTCGAATGCACTGGCACCACGATCCAGCCCCCCGAAAGCCTGCTGCCCGCAGGCACCGAGGTGCCGGTCGACCAACTTTCCCCCGTCTGGATCGACGGGGCCGAGGTTCAGGTGCCGGTGATCTCGCGCACGCGCCTTGGCGCAGGTGCGGTATTTGACGGCCCCGCCATCCTGACGCAACTTGACACGACGACCTATGTCAAACCCGGCTGGCGCGGCACAGTGGACGCCAGCGGTGCGCTGATTTTAAGGAAAGCCTGATGGATAAGATTTTCGACTATATCGATGCGCGCGAGGCAGAATATGTCACGCGGGTGATGGATTACGTGCGTCACCCTTCGATCAGCGCGCATAATATCGGCATCCGCCATGTCGCGGGGCTGCTGGTCGATATGCTGGACGGGCTCGGCTTTCAGACCCAATTGATCGAGACAGCGGGCCATCCCTTTGTATTCGGGGAGTATCTTGTCGATCCCAGCCTGCCGACCGTGCTGCTTTACGGCCATTACGATGTGCAGCCGCCCGACCCGCTAGAGAAATGGATCTCGCCGCCCTTTGAACCCACGATCCGCGACGGTCGCATCTGGGCGCGCGGGATCGGCGATAACAAAGGCCAGCATTTCGCGCAGCTAATGGGGATCGAGGCGCTGCTCGCGGTCACCGGCACCCTGCCGTGCAATGTGAAATTCCTGCTAGAGGGCGAGGAAGAAATCGGCTCGCCCCAGATCGCGGATTTCGTGGCCGCGCACCGCGAGATGCTGGCCTGCGACCTCGTGATCACATCGGACGGGCCACTACATGATACCGGCCTGCCGCAGGTCACTTACGGCGTGCGCGGCATGGCCAGTTTCGAGCTGCGGGCAAAGACCGCCGACCGCGACAGCCATTCGGGCAATTACGGCGGCACCATGCCGAACGCCGTCTGGACACTGGTGAACCTGCTGGCCACGATGAAAACGCCAGATGGCGAGATCACCATCGCGGGCCTGCACGATCCGATCATCCCCGCCACCAATGCCGAGCGCGCCGCCGTGGGCGCGCTGCCGCTGGATGTCGATGGCTTTATGGCGGAACTCGGCCTCAAGCATCTGGACGCCCCCGCCAATGTGCCGTTCTATGACCGGCTGATGTTCCGCCCGACCCTGACGATCAACGGGCTGCATGGCGGCTACGGCGGCGAGGGCACGAAATCGGTGATCCCCAGCGAAGCCTTTGCCAAATGCGATATCCGTCTGGTCGAGGCGATGACCCCCGATCAGGTCTTTGATTGCGTGCGTGCCCATGTGGCGATCCATGCGCCCGATGTCGAATTCATCGCGCATGGCGGCATGTTGCCGTCGAAGACTTCGCTGGAAAGCCCCTATGCCCGCGCCATCACCGATGGTATCCGCGCGGCGCGTGGCGTGGAACCGCTGCATATTCCCAGCGCGGGCGGCAGCCTGCCCGATTACGTTTTTACCAAGATCCTCGGCGTTCCGGCCTTTGTCGTGCCCTATGCGAACCATGACGAGGCGAACCACGCGCCGAACGAGAACCTGAAACTGGATCTGTTCCACGCCGGTATCCGCACCGGGGCCGCGATGCTGACGAAGATCGGCGGGCAATGAAAAAGGCGCCCCGCAAGGGGCGCCCCATCTTCAGGCGCTGCGCACCAGCATACCATGCATAATATCGTCCATATTGACGATGCCGCGCGGCTGGCCGTTGCGGCCCAGCACCGTGGCAAAGCTTTCGGGCGCGGGCAAAAGCAGCAGCGCCGCCTCCTCTAGCGTCGTATTGCCGGGCAGTTGCAATTGCGGCCAGTCGCGCTCTGCGGGCTTTGGCTTTAGCACCGACCGCAAGCGGATCACCCGGCCGCGGTTCACCTCGCGCACAAAGGCGTTCACGTAATCATTCGCGGGGTGCAGGACGATCTCCTCGCCCTTGCCCTGCTGCGAGACCTCGCCCGCGCGCAAGATGACGATTTTGTCGCCAAGGCGCAGGGCTTCGTCCAGATCGTGGGTGATAAAGACGATGGTCTTTGACACTTCCTTTTGGATATCCAGCAGCACCGATTGCATATCGACGCGGATCAGCGGATCAAGGGCAGAGAACGCCTCGTCCATCAGCAGGATCGGCGCGTCATTCGTCAGCGCCCGCGCAAGGCCGACGCGCTGCTGCATCCCGCCCGAAAGTTGCGAGGGATAGCGATCCTCGTAGCCCTTCAGGCCGACGCGCTCGATCCAGTGGCGGGCGCGGGCGATACTATCGGCGCGCTTTATCCCCTGAATATCCAGACCATAGATCGCATTATCCATCACCGTGCGATGCGGCAGCAGCGCAAAGTTCTGGAACACCATCGCCGTCTTGTTGCGGCGAAAGACGCGCAGCTCGGACGGGGTCATCTTGGCCACGTCCTGCCCGTCGATCAGCACCTCGCCCGCGGTCGGCATGATCAGCCCGTTCAGATGGCGCAGCAGCGTCGATTTACCCGACCCCGACAGCCCCATAATGACCGAGATCTTGCCCGCGGGCAGATCGGTATTGATATCGCGCAGGCCCAGCGAGTGGCGATGCTTTTGGTTCAGCTCGGCCTTGGTCATGCCATCTTTGACCTTTTCGACATGCTTTGCAGCATCGGGGCCAAAGATTTTATACAGGTTGCGGATCGAAATGCCCGGCGTCAGTTCTTCGTCGTCGGGCGCTAAAAACTGGTCACTCATCGCTGACCTCCTTATGCCGTTGCAGACGTTTGCCATAGGCCTGGCTGGCGCGGTCGAATGTGATTGCAATCGCCACCAGCGCGAAACCGTTCAGGAAACCGATGGTAAAGAACTGGTTGTTGATCGCCTGCAGCACATTGCGCCCCAGACCGCCAACACCCACCATCGAGGCGACAACCACCATCGACAGCGCCATCATGATCGTCTGGTTCACACCCGTCATCAGCGTCGGCAGTGCCAGCGGCAGCTGCACATTCCACAGCTTTTGCCGCTCGGACGAGCCAAAGGCATCTGCCGCCTCGATCGCCTCGCGGTCGACAAGGCGAATGCCGAGGTTGGTCAGACGGATCATCGGCGGCATGGCATAGATCACCACCGCGATCATCCCCGGCACCTTGCCAATGCCGAAAATCACCACGACCGGGATCAGATAGACAAAGCTGGGCATGGTCTGCATCACATCCAACACAGGGGTGATGATGCGCTGCGCGCGATCGGATCGGGCCGTCAAAATGCCAATCGGCAGGCCAATGATGACCGCGACCAGGGTGCAAACCGTCACCATGGACAGGGTGATCATCGAATCATTCCACAGGCCGAACCAGCCAATGCCGATCAAGGCAACGCCTGCGCCTGCCGTGATTTTCCACGACCGGGACGTGCCCCAAGTGATGCCCACCAGCACCAAAAACACCACGATCCAAGGTGTGTTGACGAACAGACCCTCAAGCGTGTTCAAAAAGCTTTGCACCGGCGCTGTCGCCGCGTCGATATAACTGGATGCGCCGCGCACCATATCGCGAAAGCCGGTGTCGATTGTGCGGCGCATCGCGCGCATGGCGCTGCCGCTCATTTCCGGAGCGCCGCAGAGGAAATCGGGCAAACCCCAACAGGACGAAGCCATAACTTCTCCTTTTCTGTGTTATGAAAACACAAACTGCCCGGCCCTTTGGCCGGACAGAATGCAGTGATCTGTCAGGTGATCAGATCGCGGATTCCACGCTTGTACGCGCGTCATCACTCAGCCAAGCGCCCCAAACTTCGGGGAAATTCTCAAAGAACCACCAGGCGGCATCCTCATTGGTGGCTTGGTTTTCCATCTGCCACGCAAGGATCGCATTCACGGTATCATTGCCCCAGGCCCGGGTCTCAAGATAACCCACGGCAACGGGATTATTCTCGGCCATTTGCTGGGTCACAACGGTGAACACTTCAGCCACCGGATAGGCGGTGACCTGCGGATCGGGGCAGCCCACGACCGAGATACATTCCACGAAATGCTGCTCGTCGACATCCACCTCGAACGGCAGCATCACCATGTCATACATGCCGAGCACGGCGGTCGGGGCCCAGTAATAGCCCAGCCACGGCTCGCCGCGCGCATAGGCATTCCCGATCGAGCCGTCGAGGCCCGCGGCCGATCCGGTTTCGACCAGATCAAAGCCCTGCGCCTCGGCATCAAGCGCGCGAAACAGGTTTTCCGTGGTGATCTGGCACGCCCAACCGGCGGGACAGGTGTAAATGCCGCCACGCGCCGCGTTTTCAGGGGCGGGGAACAGATCGGGATGCTGCAAGGCCTGCTCGACTGAGGTGATCTCGGGGTTCGCCTCGGCAAAATAGGCCGGAACCCACCAACCCTCGACACCGCCATCGGTCAGAATTTCCGACAGCGTGATCAGGCGGCCCTCGGCGACAGCGGCTTCCAGCGGATCTTTCACCGCATTGATCCACAGCTCGGGTGCCACATCAGGCTGGCCGCGTTCATTCATCGAGGTGAAGGTCGGCATCGTATCGCCTGTGACCAGCTCGACCTGACAGCCAAAGCCCTCTTCCAGAACGATTTTATCCACCCAGGCGGCAACGCCCGCCGAGGCCCAGTTCATTTCTGCAATCGTCACCCGACCGCATTCTTGGTTGTCCTGCGCAAAGGCAGGCGCAGCCATTGCCGATGCGGCAATAGCAAGTACAGAGGCATAAACCAACTTCGTCATGACATTTCTGTCCTTCGTCGTTGTGCAGCATAAAAGGAGACCCGCCAAGGCGCTGCCCCCCGACGACCCGCTGGATTGATTGACCCACATATTGCGTCACAAGAAGTGCGACAGGGCCCTACGCGTCAGACAGAAACGACACGCGATCAGTGCTCCACCCGTGTCATGCGATGGGGCGGCACATGGCCAATTCATTTGATCGGCCGTTCAGATTTATAGGCCCCGCATCAACGCGTGACAACCGCAAAAGGGCAATTTTTGTGAAACAGTTTTGTTAAACGGTTGTTTTTAAATTATATTTTATGACTATCTTGCAAGCCAATCGCCCAGGCTTTGGCGGAAATCCCGAAACTCTTGCAGGCGATCCCGTGTTGGCCGCCGTCAATTGCGGCCAAATCCCGCCGCAGACTGCCCCTGCGTATTGTGCGATTTTTCAGTGCCGCTAACATCGCACAAAAGAGGACAGGATCGGGATATGAAATCGCTTTTATCTGGCGCATCACTGGCGCTGGTGATGCTTGCGCCGCCGCTTGCCGCGCAGCCCGCCTATACGTCCAATGTCCCAAGTTTGCAGATCACCCATCTGCAAACCCTGCCCGCGCGCGAAAGCCCCGCAACCGCTGAATATTGCGGCGATCTGCAGGCCGAGACCAGCGCCGCCGCTCATGTCGCAGCCCAAGGCTGGGCCCCAACCGCCGAGGCGGAGCTGGGCCCCCTCACCCTTGTCAGCTTTGTGGGCCAGCAGGTGCAGGCCCTCAGCGGCACCTGCGAATTGCTCGAGGGGAATGTCGGTATTTTCTATGGCGATGAGCTGCTGGGCCTGATCTATGGCACGGATGCCAGCCTGCCGCAGATCGGCACGATTACGCGTTTCGACGAGAATACGATCCGCATCTGGGACGGCGATCTGCTGCCCCAGCCGGTGGCCGACCTGCATCTGGCCGAGGGCGGTGCCCTGACCCTCCAGCCCCCCGCGCGCGAACAAAGCTATTGCGACGGCACGGCAACGATTCCCTTGCTTTACAACCAGCAGATCAGCAAGGCGCGCCAATTGCTGATGGCCAATGGTTGGCAGCCCGTCGCCACGACCAATCAAGTCGACAGCTTTGCCCAGACCCTTGCCGCGGCGGGCATCCCCGAAGTGGATAGCTGTGCCGGAACGGGTTTTGGCTTTTGCGCGTTTAACTATCAAACACAGGGCGCAACCGCCTTTGTCGTCACCGCAGGCGAAGGGTCCGAGGGCGGCACGCCCATTGTTGTCCGCTATGGCGTGACCTGTACGAACTAGCGCTTTGCCGCGACAGGGTGACGCGCAAATTCGCTATTGTTAGCGCTATCTTTTCTTGTTAACGCTAACACATCTAGCTTTACGCGAGGTGGAGATGGCTATGCAGCGTCCTATTCACGACACGATAAACCGTGTCACCGACCGCATCTTGCAACGCTCGGAGGGCGTGCGCAGTGCCTATCTGGACAAGATCGGCAAGGCCGCAAGTGCAGGTCCCGCCCGCGCGCATCTGGCCTGCGGCAATCAGGCCCATGCCTATGCCGCGATGGGTCAGGACAAGGTGTCGCTGGCCGCTGGCCGCGCGCCCAATATCGGCATCATCACCGCCTATAACGACATGCTATCGGCGCATCAGCCGTTCGAAACCTATCCCGAATTGATCCGCGCGACCGCCCGCACCGTTGGCGCCACCGCGCAGGTTGCAGGCGGCGTGCCCGCCATGTGTGACGGCGTGACTCAAGGCCAGCCGGGGATGGAACTGTCGCTGTTTTCCCGCGATGTCATCGCCATGGCCGCGGGCGTTGGCCTCAGCCATAATTGCTATGACACCTCGCTCTATTTGGGCGTTTGCGACAAGATCGTGCCCGGCCTGATCATGGCCGCCTCGACCTTTGGCCATATTCCGGCGGTCTTCGTGCCAGCGGGGCCGATGGCCTCGGGCATCACCAACAGCGAAAAAGCTGCCGTCCGCAATGCCTTTGCCGAAGGAAAAGCCACGCGCGAAGAACTGATGGCGTCCGAGATGGCCAGCTATCACGGCCCCGGCACCTGCACCTTTTACGGCACCGCCAATACCAACCAGATGTTGATGGAGGTCATGGGCCTGCACCTGCCCGGCGCGACCTTTATCAATCCCGGCCAGCCCATTCGCGATGCGCTGACCGCAGCCGCCGTGCGCCGCGCCGTGGAAATCACCGCGCTGGGGAATGACTTCCGCCCCATCGGCGAGATCTTGGACGCCCGCGCTTATGTGAATGGGATCGTCGGGCTGATGGCCACGGGCGGCTCGACCAACCTCGTGCTGCACCTGCCTGCGATGGCGCGCGCCTCGGGCGTGCTGCTGGATCTGCAGGACTTTGCCGATATCGCCGCTGTGGTGCCGCTGATGGCGCGCGTCTACCCGAACGGCTTGGCCGATGTGAACCATTTCCACGCCGCAGGCGGCCTGCAATTCCTGATTGGCGAGCTGCTGGACGCTGGCCTGTTGCATAACGATGTGCAGACCATCATGGGCGAGGGTCTGGACGCCTATCGGACCGAGCCGAAGATGATCGACGGCGCCCTGCACTGGGTCGACGGACCAAAGACCACGCTGAACGAGAAAATCCTGCGCCCGGCCGCCGATCCGTTCGCCGCCACCGGCGGTCTGCGCCAGCTTTCGGGGAACCTCGGGCGCGGCGTCATCAAAATCTCGGCCGTCGCACCGGATCGCCATGTGATCGAGGCGCCTGCCCGCGTTTTCCACGATCAGCACGACGTGAAAGCCGCCTTCCAGCGCGGCGAATTCACCAGCGATACGATTGTGGTGGTGCGCTTTCAGGGGCCGCGCGCCAATGGCATGCCCGAACTGCACACGCTGACCCCCGTGCTGTCGGTGCTGCAAGATCGCGGCCTGCGTGTGGCGCTGGTCACCGATGGCCGCATGTCCGGCGCCTCGGGCAAAGTGCCCGCCGCCATTCACATTTCCCCCGAAGCGGCGGCAGGTGGGACACTAGCACTCTTGCAAGATGGTGATATGCTGCGCCTCGATGCGACGAACGGCACGCTGGAGTGCCTGACCGACCTTGCGGGCCGCAAACCCGCGCCGGTTGATCTGGAGGCCAGCGCCAGCGGCATGGGACGCGAGCTATTCGCCGCGTTCCGCGCGCAAGTTGGCGGTGCCGAAACCGGAGCAGCCGTGGTCGTTTAAGCCGTCGTTTAATGCTAAATCACATCGGAGCCTGACACGTGACACCCGCCGAACAATCCGCCGCCGCCGCAAAGATTTGCGCGCTTGCCCCCGTCGTTCCGGTTCTGATCGTTGAAAACACCGCAGATGCCAAGCCCTTGGCCAGCGCGTTGGTCGCAGGCGGCCTGCCCGCGCTGGAAGTCACTTTGCGCACCCCCGCCGCGCTGGATGTCATCCGCGCCATGGCCGAGGTCGAGGGCGGCGTCGTAGGTGCAGGCACGCTGCTGACCCCCGCCGATGTAAAAGCCGCGAAAGCCGCAGGCGCGAAATTCGGCGTCTCGCCCGGCGCGACCCAGGCCCTGATTGATGCCTGCGCCGAATATGAGCTGCCCCTGCTGCCGGGCGCGGCCACCGCATCCGAAGTGATGTTTCTTTTGGAACAGGGCTTTACGGTGCAGAAATTCTTTCCTGCCGAATATGCGGGCGGCGTGCCGCTGCTGTCGGCATGGTCCTCGCCGCTGCCGCAGGTGAAATTCTGCCCGACGGGCGGCGTCAGCCCCTCGAATGCGGTCAAATACCTCAGCCTGCCCAATGTCATCTGCGTCGGCGGCAGCTGGGTCGCACCAAAATCCGCCGTTGCATCGGGCAATTGGGCCGAGATCACCCGCCTTGCCGCCGATGCCCGCCTGATCGCAGGCGTCTAAGGCTAAATCCCGTCCAAGGTGGTGCGAACCTCGTTCATCAGGGTTTGCATCGCCGCCTCGGCGGTGGCGCTGTCGCCATTGGCGACACTGACGGCGACCAACTTATGCAGCGCAAGGCTTTCGGGCTTGGGCTTGGTCGGCATCAACTTATGTTCCGTGCGCCCCTTTAGCACGGCGGCCACGCTGGTCGAAATGGCGCGGAACATTTCATTGCCGCTCGCTTCCAGCAGCAGGGCGTGAAAGTCGATATCATGCGCCAAAAAGGCCGCAAGATCGCCCTTTTCGCCGGTTTCCATCATAAGATCAGCCAGTTCCACGATCTGCTGCCGCTGTGCATCACTGGCATGCAGCGCGGCAAAGCGTGTTGCCACCGGCTCGATCGTCTGGCGCAACTGGGTCAAGCTGCGCAGCTGGTTCATCCGATCCGGCCCCGCCATGCGCCAGCGGATGACGCGCGGGTCGAACACATGCCAATCCGCTTGCGGCATAACCACCAGCCCCAAGGATCGCCGCGCCCGGATCAACCCCATCGATTCGATGACTTTCAACGCCTCGCGGATGACGGTGCGCGACAGATCAAATTCAGCCGCCAGATCATCGGTGCGCAGCACCTCATGCGCGGCATAGACGCCACCGCAAATCCGTTGGCCCAGTTGATCCAGCAGATCGTCATAGATGGTTTGTCGTGACAAGGCATCCTCCCAGCACCAAATCCGATTGACACCGATCATATATCCTACATATGATTTATGCGAGGGCGACTTGTCCCTCATCAGCATCTTCTTTGGGAGGAGAGGGATGGCTGAACCTCAGCACTTTGTGGTGTTCGGCGTTGCCGGCGCCGGTAAAACCACTGTTGCGCATCAGCTGGCTGATGCAACAGGCCGCATCTTTGCCGATGCGGATGATTTCCATACGCCGGAAGCGGTTCAGAAAATGTCGTCCGGCATTGCCCTGACGACCGAGGATCGTTTGCCATGGCTTGCGCGTATCCGCGACTGGATGGATATGCAGGCCGCAAATGGCCAACGTACCAGCGTGGCCTGTTCCGCGCTGCGCCGCGACTATCGCGATATTTTGCGCGGCAAGCCCGGTGATGTCCGCTTTATCTTTCTATCAGGCACCCAAGACCTGATTGGATCGCGCCTTGCGGCGCGGGCGCATCATTATATGCCCAGCAGCCTACTTGCTTCACAATTCCAAACGCTTGAGCCGCTGTTCCCCGACGAAAACGGGGTAACAATCGACGTATCTGTGCCGGTCACCGATATCGTCGATCAACTGCGGCGCAGCGATCGACTCGCAGGCTGACGCCGAGCGACATTCGTCCTCTCCTCACCTCCCGTCGTTGTAATCGTGTTTGCAAAAGGAACATCTGTTCATGCGACTTTCCCTGATTTCGCGCCGCAGCCTGATGGTTGCAGCGCTCCTGCTTGGCACAACCGCACTGGTCGCCTGCAAGACCGAAGACACCGCCAGCGCGGATGAAAACCGCACGATCACGGTCGGCGTCCAGCGTCCGCCGAACTCGTATGACCCGCTGCTCAGTGTGTGGGGCGGCCAATACCAGATGTATCTGCTGCCGGTATACGAGCCGCTGATCCGCCAGAATACCGACGGCACCTATGGCCCCGCCCTTGCTGTCGAATTCGGCTATAGCGATGAGGCGCGCCGTGAATATACGCTGACCCTGCGCGAGGGCGTGGTCTTTTCAGATGGCACAACGCCGGTGACGGCGGATGCGGTGAAACAAAACCTCGACCGCCTGCTGACGGTATCGGGCCCGCAAACGCGCGAGCTGTCGGATTCCCTCGCGGGCGTCACCGCGCCTGACGCGCGCACCGTCGTGATCAGCCTGAACCAAGCAAACCCCGACCTCGAGCGTATCATCAGCCAGCTCAGCGGCATGATCGTGAACCCCGCCGCGCTGGCCGAGGGGTCGGATCTGGCGACGAACCCCGCAGGCGCTGGCCCCTATGTCCTTGATGCCGCGAATACAATCGTCAACGACACCTATGTCTACACCAAGAACCCGCATTACTACGACCCAGACGCCTATCCCTATGCGACCATCACGATGAAGGTTTACGGCGACCAGAATGCCATGCTGACCGCACTGCAATCGGGCGTCGCGCAGCTGGGGTATGGCGGCCCTGATAACGTCGAGGTTGCCCGCCGTGCCGGTCTGCAGGTCGCCGAACAGCCGACCAACGTCTTCCATATCGTGCTGCATGACCGCGATGGCGCGCTTGCCCCCGCCCTTGCCGATCAGCGCGTGCGCCAAGCGTTGAACTTTGCCGTCGACCGCGAGGCGATCCTCGCCTCGGTCTATCGCGGTGAAGGCGCGCTGACGACGCAGATCTTTGGCCCCAATACCGAGGCCTATGACGCGGCGCTGAACGACCTCTATCCCTATGATCCCGATCGCGCCCGCGCCCTGCTGCGTGATGCTGGCTACCCCGATGGTTTCACCTTTTCGGTCGCCATGTTCTTTCCGCAGCGCGACGGCGATTACGCACAGGCCATTGCCGCCTATCTGGCCGAGATCGGCGTGACCATGCAGATCAATTCGCTGGCGGGCACCACATCCGATCCGTCGATCATGCGCCAGAACGGCGGTTTCGTGAACGGCTTTGGCGGTCAGGGCGCGTTCACCGATTCCAAAACGCTGTTCCTGTCGCCCGGCACGATCTTTAACGCCTTCGGCTCGGTCGATCCGGAACTCAATGCGCTGTGGGAAGCCGCCGCAAACCAGACCAGTGATGCGGCGCGCCAACAGGGCTTCCGTGATCTGGGCCGCGCTGTGGTTGAAAAGGCGTGGTTCTTGCCCACCACCGTCGTCAACGCCGTCGCCTATTACCGCGAGGATGCGCTGTCGGACGTGACTTTCACGCCCGGCGTCACCGTGCCGCTGTTCTACGAGCTGCGCAACAAAGCCGAGTAATCGGCCCCGGCGTCCGGCCCGTCCGGACGCCCCTTTTCCCACGGAGTTCGACATGCTTTGGTTTGTTGCAAAGCGGCTTTTGACCGCGATTCCAACGCTTCTCATCGTCGCCACACTGACCTTCCTGCTGGTCTATATGCTGCCCGGAGACGTGGCGCAGACCATCCTGGGCGATCAGGCGACACCGGATCAAGTGGCTCGCCTGCGGGGCGAACTTGGTCTAGACCGTCCGTTTTTTGCGCAATATGTCAGTTACTTGGGGCAGCTCGCGCAGCTTGAATTCGGCCGCTCGCTGATCAACAACCAAGATGTGCTCTATGCGATTGGCCAGCGCTCGACCGTCACGCTGACGCTGGCGATTGGCGCCACGGTGTTTTCGGCCGTCGTTGGTATCGCGCTGGGGATGTGGGCGGCGCTGAAAGGCGGCGCGGTCGACCGCAGCTTGCGCACGCTGACCTCGATCGGCATGGCGATCCCCAGTTTCTGGGCGGGGCTGCTGCTGGTGTTGCTGTTTGCGGTGACGCTGATGTGGCTGCCCGCCAATGGCTATACCCCCATCACCCGCAATCCCGGCATGTGGGCAATGTCGCTGATTCTGCCGATTGTGGCGATTTCCATCGCTGCCATCTCCACCCTGACGCGCCAGACGCGGGCCTCGTTTCAAGAGGTGCTGGGCAAGGATTTCATCCGCTCGCTACGCGCCAGCGGCCTGCCGGTGGGCGTCATCGCCTTTAAGCACGGGCTGCGCAATGCCGCCATACCGGTCATCACCGTGATCGGGTTGCAATTCGTCGCCCTTTTGGGCGGCGCGGTGATTACCGAGACCGTCTTTGCCCTGCCCGGCATCGGCCAGTTGGTCGTCAGCGCCGTGCAACAGCGCGACCTGCCCGTCGTGCAAGGCGTCGTCATCTATATCACCGTCATCGTGCTGCTGGTGAACCTCTGCCTCGATCTGGCGCAGGGCTGGCTCAATCCGAAAATGAGGCTGTCGTGATGACCATAACAACCACAAACACCACCGAGCGCCCCATCATCAAACGCAAGAGCTATCTGCGCGATGTGCTGACGCGTCCGACCGCTATCATTGGCCTGTCGTGGATCGTCATCGTTGCGGTTGCCGCCGTTTTTGCGACCCAGCTTTCGCCCTATTCGCCGATTGAAAACAACCTGCGCGCGACCTTCCAACTGCCGACGCTGGCGCATCCCCTTGGCACCGACCAGCTGGGCCGCGATATCCTGTCGCGCCTGATGCATGGCGCGGCCGAGGCGTTGATCGGATCGCTGGTTGCCGTGACCGTCGCTGTGATGATCGGTCTGCCGCTGGGCTTGCTCGCCGGTTACTATGGCCGCTGGGTGAACCTGATCACCAGCCGTTTGGCCGACCTGCTGCTGACCATCCCCACGATCATCGTGCTGCTGGCGGTCCTCGCGGTCTTTGGCAATAATATGTATTTTGCCATGATCGCGCTGGGGACCATGCTGTCGGCGGGCTTTATGCGCCTTGCGACATCCACCACCCAGGGCGTCGCGCGCGAGCTTTATGTCGATGCCGCCCGCGTCTTTGGCGTGCGTGATCTGCGCATTCTGATCCGCCATGTGTTGCCCAATATGATCGGGCCGATCGTGGTGCAGACCTCGATGATGCTGGGGATTGCGCTGCTGCTGCAATCGGGCCTCAGCTTTCTGGGCCTTGGCGCGCGACCACCCTTCCCCAGCTGGGGCCAGATGGTCGCCGAGGCTTCGCTGCAGGTCTATACCCAGCCGTGGATGATGGTGCCTGCGGGTCTTGCGATTGCGCTGACGACACTGGCGCTGAACTTTATCGGGGATGCGGCGCGCGATGCACTGCCGCAGGCGCAGCGCGGCAATCTGCTGGCCTCCAGCGCCTCGGCCCCGCGACCCGCGCAGGATCAAACGCCAAAGGCCGATGACATCGCGCTGTCGGTGCGCGATCTGCATGTCGGTTTCCCCGATGGCAAGGGCGGCACCCACCCGCTGGTGCGCGGCGTCAGCTTTGACGTCAAACGCGGCACCACGCTTGGCCTCGTCGGCGAAAGCGGCTCGGGGAAAACTATCACCGCGCTGTCGATCCTTGGCCTTCTGCCGACGCCGCTTTGCATCACCCAAGGCAGCATCATTTTGGATCAGGCAAACCTCGCCGGTGCGGATGAGGCCGGTTACAAAGGCATCCGCGGTCGCCGCATCGCGCTGGTCTCGCAAGAGCCGATGAACGCCCTCGACCCCTGTTTCAAGGTCAAGACCCACCTGCGGGGGCCGCTGATGCGCTTTCGCGGCCTCTCGCGCCGCGCGGCCGATGCCGAGGCGCTCGAGCTGTTGAAAACCGTCGGGATGCGCGATCCGAAAAAGGTGTATGAAAGCTATCCGCACCAGCTATCCGGCGGCATGGCGCAGCGTGTCTCGATCGCTTGGGCGCTGGCGGGTCAGCCCGATATCCTGATCGCGGACGAGCCGACCACCGCCCTTGATGTGACGGTCGAGGCGGGCATTCTGGATCTGCTGCGGGAACTCCAGTCGACATTCGACATGTCCATCGTGCTGGTCACCCACGACCTTGGCGTCGTCGCCGATATCTGCACCGAGGTCGTCGTCATGCGCGATGGCCAGATCATGGAACACGCCCCCGTCGATCAGATCTTTACCGCGCCGCAGCACCCCTACACCCAATCGCTTTTGCAGCACGCCCGCGCGCTGGAACGCGACCTTGGACAAGACTGAGAGGACGCTATGTCAGACACACTTCTTCAGGTCGATAACCTTGTCGTCGAATATCCCGGCAGCGGCTTTTTCGCCAAGCCCGCCCGTGCGTTACATGGCGTCTCGCTGGATATCCAGCGCGGCGAGACCGTGGGGCTGGTGGGCGAGAGCGGCTCGGGTAAAACCACGCTGGGGCGCGCGATCCTCGGCCTTGCCGATGTGCATTCGGGCACGATCAGCTATGGCGGGAAGGATATTTCGCGCGCGTCCCGCGGCCAGCGCCGCGCCCTTAGCCGCGATATCCAGGTGATTTTTCAAGACCCCTATTCATCCTTGAACCCCGTCATGAGTATCGAGGATATCCTGATCGAGCCGCTGCGCGTCCACCGCATCGGCACCGCCGAGGATGCCCGCGCCAAAGCCGCCCGTCTGCTCGAGCGGGTGAACATGCCCCGCAGTGCGCTCTCGCGCCTGCCGCGCGAATTCTCGGGCGGTCAGCGCCAGCGCATCGCCATCGCGCGATCGCTGATGGTCGATCCCAAACTGATCATCTGCGACGAGCCTGTCAGCGCCCTTGATGTGACGACACAGGAACGCGTGACCAGCCTGCTGGCCGATATCCAGCGCGAAACCGGCGTCGCCTATCTGTTCATCGCGCATGATCTGGCGCTGGTGCGGCAAATCTCGCGCCGCGTCGCGGTGATGTATCACGGCGAGATCGTCGAATGGGGCGATGCCGAAGTGATCGGTGCGCGGCCCCAGAACCCCTATACCAAACGGCTGCTGCTGGCCGCGCCCGTCCCCGATCCGGCCCGACAGCGCATCCGCCGCGCCCGCCGCCTCGACCTCGCCGCACAAGCCTGAAGGACATCACATGAGCAAGACCTCTGTCATCGCCCAGACCGAAGCCGGTCAGATCGTCGGTTACTTTAAGACCCCCGACGTCATCCACTTTCGCGGCGTGCCCTATGCCGCCGCGCCCTATGGCGATCTGCGGTTCAAGGCGCCCCAGCGCCATCCGGGTTGGGAGGGTTTTCGCGATGCGACCAATACCGGCCCGACCTCGCCGCAGAACGAGCCCAGCTTTCGCGGCCCGGGTTTCAACTATCGCGCCGTGTTCAGCCCCGGCTGGGTGCGCGGCACGGAGATCCTGAACCTGAACATCTGGACGCGCGACATGAATGCCCGCGCGCCCGTCATGGTCTATATCCACGGCGGCGCTTTTGATCATGGCAATGGCGCGGTGCCGATGTATGACGGCACCCGCTTTGCCGAGGATGGCGTCGTGCTGGTCACGATCAACTATCGCCTTGGTCTTGAGGGGTTCCTTAAGCTCGAGGGGGGCGATGCGAATAACGCCATCCGCGACCAGATCGCTGCGCTGGAATGGGTGCAGCGCAATATTGCGAATTTTGGCGGTGATGCGGGCAATGTCACCATTTTTGGCGAATCCGCAGGGGCCGCCAGCGTCAATCTGCTGCTGACCGCGCCCGCCGCCAAAGATCTGTTCCACAAGGCGATCAGCCAATCCGGCCTTGCCCCCAGCGCCCCCAAAGCTGCCCTTGCCGATGCGGTGGCGCGCGAAGTGTCCAGCGCGCTTGGCATTGCGCCCACAGTCGATGCCTTCCGCGACATCAGCCAACAGGCGCTGCTGGATGTAGTGGCCGAGGTTGCGCGCAATGCCTCGGACCCGCTGATCGCCTCCGAGGGCACGCTGATCGCCCGCCCCTACGGCGACGGCGACGTGTTGCCGCTGGATGTGCGCGGCGCGTTCAGTGCTGGCGCATCGGTTGGCAAACAGGTCATCTGGGGCTTTAACACCGACGAGGCGACCCTGTTCACCGTCCCGAACGGGCTACATGCCAAAGCGACTGAGGCGGATGTCACCGCCTTTGCCGCGCGCGTGTCGAAAAACCCCGAAAGCCTGCTGGCCTTTGTGAAAAAGACGCTGGGCGCGCATGCCACGCCCGGCCAGATCCGCGACCGGATGCAGACATGGTCGATGTTCGGCGGCGGCACCGTTTGGGCGGCGGGCGAACATGCGGCGCTGGGAGGCCAAGGCTGGCTTTACGAGTTCACATGGAAATCGCCGCAACTGGGTGGCATGATCGGCGCCTCGCATCTGGTCGAACTGCCCTTCGTCTTTGACATCCTGAACCACCCCAATATCCCCGCCATGCTGGGCGATGCCGCGCCGCAAAGCCTGGCAGATGACATGCACAGCCGCTGGGTGGGTTTTGCGAAAACCGGTGATCCCGGCTGGCCCACCTTTGACCGTGCCGACGCGCTGTCGATACGCTTTGACGCGCCCGCGCAACTGGACAGCCACCGCCACGACGAAGAGGCCGCCTATTGGCCCCAAGGCTAGAAAGATCCGCGACATACATCCTTTGTCGCAGCAAACCGCCCCATTTCGGGGCGGTTTTTATTTGCGCCGCCCTGTCGCACCCCCTTGCAATCCCGATGGCCTTACTCTAGATGGATAGCATGCTAAGTAATTAGCGCAATCATCATTCATCAGGTATCCCCATGCCCTCGGACCCCGAGATCCTCGACCAATTGCTGCGCCTGATGCGCAGCCTGCGCCGCAATTTCGACATTGCGGCCGCTGAACTTGGCCTGACCTCGGCCCGGGCGCGCGTCATCAGCGCGCTCTCGCATATGGAGGGGGCGACACAGGCGGAACTGGCGCAAAAGCTGGAGATCGAGGCCCCGACCCTGAAACGTCAGGTCGATGCGCTGGAAGATCTTGGCTTTATCGAACGGCGCGGTGTCGACGGCGATGCGCGTAAACGCGCGCTGTTCCTGACCGACCTTGCCCGCTCCAGCAGCATCACCCGCCTTGTGCGCGAGATGCGGCGCGGCGTCCTGACCGGCATCCCGCCCGAGGATCGCGACACCCTGTCGCGCGCGCTGGATATCATGGCCCAAAACGCCGCCCGCATCAGCGAAGACGGTATCAAATAGAAAGCAACGGCAATGCCCGCGATCTTTGCAGGCATGAGCGGTAAAGCCGCCATACCCTATCTTATTGCCGGCGTGCTGATCGCGCTGGCCCAAGGCCTTGGACAGGGCTTTATCACCGCCAATCTTCCGCAGATTGCCGGTGATCTTGGCGTGTCGACCACCGATGCCACTTGGCTGATGGTCGCCTATATGACGCCGCGCGCCGCGCTGCCGCTGCTGCTGATCAAGATCCGCACCCAATACGGCCTGCGCCGCTTTACCGAGGTCAGCGTCATCGCCTTTGCCCTTGTCGCGGTGGCTGCGCTGTTCACCGATGACATGGATTCCGCGATGCTGGTGCAGTTCCTGTCGGGCTGTGCCGCAGCGCCACTGTCGACCCTCGCCTTTTTGTACATGATCGAGCCGTTCAGCCCGATGTTCAAGCTGAAGCTGGGCATGCCGCTGGCGATGACGATGATTATGATCGGGCCGAATTTTGCGCGCGTCGTCTCGCCCTCGCTGATCGGGGACGGCGGGCTGTTCGGTATCCATCTGGCCAGCCTTGGCCTTGCGCTGATGTGTCTGGCGGTGGTGTGGTTCCTGCCACTGCAACCGCAGCCGCGCGAAAAGGTATTGAAAACGCTGGATTTCGTCAGCTTCGCGCTGATCTCGGCCGGTTTTACCGGGTTGATCAGCTGCGCGACGCTGGGCCCGACCTATTTCTGGGATCAGGCCGCATGGATCGGCTGGGTGCTGGCCGGGTCGGTTGGCCTTTTGGCCGCCGCTGTCATGGTGGAACTGACGCGCGATGATCCGATGATCGACTTTCGCTGGATCGCCTCGCCCGCGATCTTGCACCTGACGATCACCCTGCTGCTGTTCCGCCTGATCCTGTCCGAGCAATCCGCAGGCGCGCCGCGTATGTTTCAGGTGCTGGGCGTGGGTCCCGGCCAAATGGTCGACCTGTTCAGCGTGATCTGCTGGGCGACCTTGCTGGGCGGCCTGATCGCGATCATCTGGATCAAACCCAAACAAGAGGCCGCGATGCACGCGACCGCGCTGGTGCTGATCGCCTGCGCCGCCTTTTTGGACTCGCAATCGACCATCGACACGCGCCCGGCGCAATTCATGTTCAGCCAGGCGCTGATCGCCATCGGCAGTATGCTGTTCATGCCCCCCGCAATGATGATGGGGTTGATGAGCGCGCTGGCCCGCGGCCCGCAATATATCCTGTCCTTCATTATCGTCTTTATCGCGACGCAAAGCCTGGGGGCGGTGATGGGGTCGGGGCTGTTCACGACGCTGATCAACCACCGGCAGGCCTTCCACCTGGCCACCTTGAACGAACAGCTGGTGCCGACCGACCCGCAGGTGCAGGCCGCTATTGCAGCGGGCGCGCGGATGTTCGCGGCCACCAGCGCCGATCAGGCCGCGAACCAGTCGAATGCCGTCGCACAATTGGCCACGCAGGCCAACCAACAGGCCTATGTGCTGGCCTATAATGACGCCTATTTCATCATCGGGCTGATCGCCTGCGCCGCCCTCGCGGCCCTGATCCTGCATTCTCTGCGCGACTGGATCTGGCGCAAGATCGACCCCAGCGTGATCCCGGCGGGGCCACCCGGCCCTCCTTCTGGCCCGCCAACCCCACCCGCAGCCGCGCCTGCAGATGCCCCAACCCCCTCCCGGACGTAAATGAAATGAAACGCTCTGTTATCCTGCCGACTGCGATTGTCGGCGCCCTTGGACTTGCCGGTGTGCTGGCGGTTCTGTTCGCATGGCACCTGCCGCCCTTTTCCCCCGCGCTGCCCAGCACGGAAAACGCCTATCTGCGCGGCAAGGTCACCAGCCTTGCGCCGCAACTCTCGGGCTATATCAGCGAAGTCCCCGTCACCGACTTTCAGGAAGTCCATGCGGGCGATCCCATAGCCGTCATCGACGACCGCACCTATCGCGAGCGTCTGGCCCAGGCCGAGGCGACCCGCGCCGGTGCTGATGCCGCACTCAGCGTCGCGCAGCAAAATGTCCGCTCGGCCGAGGCGACCTTGCACGCCAAGGAAGCCGCGCTGGTCGCGGCGCAGATCGCGGTTGATACCGCCCAATCCGCCCGTGACCGCACGTCCGAGCTGCGCACGCGCGGCGTCGCGACCGATGCCTCGATCGAGCAGGCGGACCTGTCGCTGCAAAACGCCGTCGCGCAATATAGCCAGGCCGAAGCCACCGTCGCCGTCCAGCGCGAACAACTGGCAGGCGCCATCGCGCAAATCTCGACCGCCGAGGCGAATATCGCCAGCGCCGTCGCTGCCGTGGCCCTCGCGCAGCTCGATCTGGAACATACGGTGATCCGCGCCCCAGCCGATGGCTACCTTGGCCAAGTCTCGGCCCGCGTTGGACAATATGTCTCGGCCGGCACCGCGCTGGTGCCGCATGTCGGCAAGGATCTGTGGGTCATCGCCAATTTCAACGAGGGGAACCTCTCGGCGATCCACCTCGGCCAGCATGTCACCTTCTCGGTCGATGCGATGGGCGGGCAGAATTTCGCGGGCACGGTCGAGAGCTTTTCGCCCGCCGCCGCATCCGAGTTCAGCCTGATGCAGGGCACCAATGCGACCGGGAATTTCACCAAAATCCCGCAGCGTGTCCCCGTGCGCATCACCATTGATCCCGATCAGGCAGGAACCCAGAACCTCGTCCCCGGCCTCTCGGTCAATGCAAAAATCCAGCCCCTCTAAGGGCTGGATTCCCGCGCGTTATTTGCCGCCAAAGTCGATATCGCCGACCACCCGCAGGCGCACACGCCGCGCTTTGCCGGGCAGATAGGCGATGGGGATATCCTCTGCATCAATCACGCTGATCGTCTCCTCGCCCGCGCCTGCGGCCACGGCCTGCGCGCGGGCCAGACGCTCGGCCTCGGCCAGCGCGGCGTCGCGATCAAGGCCCGAGAACACCTGATCCACCTCGCCCGAGACCTGCGCCATCGCCGCGCCAATCGCGTTGGCGACACCGGCATGTTCGACTCGCACCACTTCCGAGCAGCCCCGTAATTCGTCCGGGATCAGGAAGGCCCCGCCCCCAACCGCCAGCAGCGGCGTGCCCTCGGCCGAGGTTTTCATCCGGTCGACGTTTTCTTCCAGCAGCTTGCGCATACCGGCCAGCGCGCCATCGACCAGCGCCTTGTCCAGACCCTTCACCCGATCCCTGTCGCCGATCTCGGCCAGACCCGCCGCGACCGCGATATCGGTCGCGGTCAGGATGCTACCCCCGAACACCATCGCATCGCGCAAAAGGTTATACCCGACCGAGCGCGGGCCAATCGCCAGCGTCTCGGGGTTGATGATCGTGCCGCCCCCCAGCGCAATCGGCAGCAGGTCGGGCATCCGGAACAGCGTGCGCACGCCGCCCACTTTCACCACATTATTCGCCTGACGCGGGAAGCCGCCCTGCAGATAGCCGATATCAGCCGTCGTGCCGCCGACATCGACCACCATCCCGTCAAGGCGACCCGTCAAAAACGCCGCCCCGCGCATCGAATTGGTCGGGCCAGAGGCAAAGCTATAGACAGGGTTCGCCGCCGCCACATCCGCCAGCACCACCGTGCCGTCGTTCTGCGTCAGATAGAACCGCGCGGTAATCCCGCATTCCACCAGCGCCTTGCGAAACGCATCGACCGTGCTGGCGCCAAGCCCCTGCAAGGCCGCGTTCAGCATGGTGACGTTTTCCCGCTCGAGCAGGCCGATCCGGCCCAGCGTATGCGACAGCGTGATCCGCGCATCGGGGATGACGGTGCGGATGACCGCGGCAGCCTCCGCCTCGCCCTCGGCGGTCAGGGGCGAGAACAGCCCCGTGATCCCGACCGACGTGATCCCCGCATCGCGGATCTGATAGGCGGCATCGAACATCTGTTCGCGGTTGAACGGCACCAGCGGGCGACCGTCATATTCATGCCCGCCCTCGACCATAAAGCGCAGCGGCGCAACCGCATCGAACAGATCCTGCGGCCAATCCACCATTGGCGGCAGCGAGGCCGAGGCCGGCATCGCGATCCGCACGGCGGCGGCGCGCTCCAGACGCGCGCGCTCGACCACCGCATTGGTGAAATGCGTGGTGCCGATCATGACCGCATCAATCGCGATATGCGGCTCGGGATCGGCGGCCATGACCGCTTTGATTGCATTCACCACGCCCGTCATCACATCGGCGGTGGTGGGTTGTTTGATAAAGGACAAAACCCGCTCGCCGGTGATCAATACGGCATCGGTATTCGTGCCGCCTACATCAATACCAATACGCTTCATGTGTCGAAAACCGATTTGAAATCCATATCATAGCCAAAGGCGCGGGGGCCGACGTTCTGCAAGCCGCGTTCCGTGCACAGCACCGCAGGCGCAGGCAGCGCGACGACCGTGACGCGCTGGCCATAGCGCACCGTCTCAGTTCCAATCGCCTCGCCGGAAACCGTATCCAGCAGGCACAGCAGATCGGGCGTGCTGGCGACGGGCGTGCCGTTCCTATAGGCGACCGTCCATTCGTTCTGGAACGCCAGCTCCATCACATCGCCCGCATCGCCGTCCAGCCCTTCGATCTTGGCCGCGCCGCGTAGGAAGCCGCCCGTCGTCGTGCGGTCGATATCGGCGATCTTGCCAGTGAACATGCGGATGCCGCCCTCGTAATCGAGCACCGCTTGCACGGGATCAGTATGTGCGGCCTGCGCCGCCATCACCGCGCGTCCCAGCCCGATGGCCTTGGTCACGGTGTTCAGCACGCCCCATTCCTTGACCTCGGCGCCCGTGCGGGGCGCCTTGCAGGTGGCCGAGGTCGAGCCCACTTCCGTCACCATCGCGCGCGAGATCCGCTCCATCCATTTCCAGGTCGGCACTTTGGTCACAATCGCCTCAGAGCCGCGGCAATCCACCAGCGACAGCGGATACATTTTCAGATCACCAATGGCGAAACTGGTCATCTGCGCCTCGGGATAGGCGCGGCCCATCGCATCGGCATCCACCACCGGAATCCCCAGATGCGCGGCGGCCAGAAACGGCGACAACGCATTACCGCCGCCAATTTCGACCGACATCACAGCGGCGAATGTTTTGCCCAGATATTCCTCCATCGCGCGGACGGCACGGGCCAGATGTTCGGGATCGACCAGACGTTCCTGCCCCACCAGCGGCGCGCCCATTTTGGACACGACCGCAACCATATCATCATCGGCCAATTCCGATGGGTCGATCAGCGACACGGTTTTGCCGTGGCGATAGAGTTGATGCAGGTTCAACTGCGCCAGATAGGGATTGCCGCCGCCGCCGGTGCCCAAAATCCAGGCCCCCATGGCCAACGGATCAATCTCGTCCGCGGTGAAAAGACGTGTCATGGCACGCGACCCCCTTTGGTTGGGCTTGACTGCCACCAGCGATAGCCTGATTGCAAAGACGGTTAAATAAGGGATGCCCCCTATGTCCAACCGCCCGACAGCAGTCTATTTCCTGACCGCAGGCCAAAGCCCGCGCCCCGATCTGATCGCGGATGTGACGCGCGCCTTGCCCCTGCCGATCGAGGCGCATGAAATCGGCGCGCTGGATGGGCTATCGCCCGCCGCCATCGCCGCGCTTGCCCCCACGGAGGACGAGGCGCAGATCATGACCTTTGACGCGGGCGGGCAGTGGATCACCCTGTCCAAGCCGCGCCTTGCCGCGCGGATGGCCGCGGCGCTGGCGCAGGTGCCGGTCGATCAGCGGCCGCTGGTGGTGATCCTCTCGACCGGCCTTTTGGGCGATTTCGACACGCCCTTTCCCACCGTGAACGCGCAGCGCGCATTGGAAAGCACCATCAGCGCCCTGGCCGAGATGGGCGAGCAGATCGGCATCATCCAGCCGCTGCCGCATCAAGCCGCGTATGAGGCGATCCCCGCGCTATCATCCTATAAAGTCGAGAAAATCGCCGCCCGCATGGGTGATCGCACCGCGCTGGAACAGGCAGGCCGCGCGCTGTCGCATTGCGCCTTTATTGTGCTCAATGCCGTCAGCTATAGCGCGGCGGATGCCGATATCGTGCGCGCCGCATCTGGTCGGCGCGTGCTGCTGGCGCGCAAGATCGTCGCCTCGGCGCTGCAATTGCTGCTGTCGACGCGCCGGGCGCCGGGCAGCGATCTTGCGCCGGACCTGCTGTCGGGCCTGACCCCGCGCCAGCGCCAGGTTCTGCTGCTGATGCCTGAGGGTCTCTCTAGCAAACTGATCGCGCGGCGATTGGGTATCAGCCCCAAAACCGTAGAAATCCACCGCAGCCAGATCATGCGCCGCCTCAACGTGCGATCCGCGCACGAGCTGATCTTTCTGATCGCCGCGCAACGGAGCGCCGAGGGCGGCATCTAGTGGTCTTACCCTATTCCGCCCGCCCGCCATTCGCCCTAGGGTGCGCGCATACGAGAGGACCCCACCATGACGACCACGGTTACAACCGTTCTGAACGACCCCCGTTTCAAAGCCGCCGAAGCTGCTCTGCAACAGGGCTACACCCGCTTTGTGGATGAGCTGATCACCCTGACGGAGATCCCCGCCCCGCCGTTCAAAGAGCAGCGCCGCGCGGCCGCCTATCTGAAAATGATGATCGATGCCGGCCTTGATGACGCCTTTATCGACGATATCGGCAATGTCTGCGGCGTCTTGCGCGGCGGCCATAACGCCGGCCATGTTGCCGTTGCCGCCCACCTCGACACCGTTTTTCCCGAAGGCACCGATGTCACCGTCCGCCGCGAGGGCACGCGCCTGTTCGCGCCCGGTGTCGGCGATGACACGCGCGGCCTTGCCACCAATCTGAACATGATCCGCGCGCTGATCGCGGCAGGTATCCGGCCCGCGCGCTCGATCCTGTTCGTCGGCGATGTCGGCGAAGAGGGCAAAGGCGATCTGCGTGGCATCCGCCACCTGTTCGAACAGGGCCCCTTTAAGGGCCAGATCGAGGCCTTTGTTGGCGTCGATGGCGATCAGACCGCCCGCATCGTCAACCAGGCCGTCGGCTCGCTGCGCTATCGCGTCACCTTCCGTGGCCCCGGCGGCCATAGCTTTGGGGCCTTTGGCGTCGTGAACCCCGCCTATGCCATGGCCGCGGTTCTGACCGGCCTCTCGCAGCTTCACCTGCCGACCGAGCCGAAAACCACCGCCACACCCTCGGTGTTCGGCGGCGGGACCTCGGTCAATGCGACGCCCGAAGCCGTCTGGTTCGAACTTGACCTGCGCTCGGTCTCGGCCACGGAACTCACGCGCATCGACCGCGCATTCCGCGCGCTGCTGGATCAGGCGGTCGCGGCGGAAAACGCACGCGGGCAAACCCATGCGGGTGTGATCTCGGTCGAATTGCAAAATATCGGCAACCGCCCTGCGGGCCTGTGCGATCCGGCCTCGGATATCGTGGCCGCCAGCCTTGAAGCCGCCCGCGCCTATGGGTTCGACGCCGAATTGCGCGCCTCCTCGACCGATGCGAATATTCCGATCAGCCTTGGCGTGCCTGCCGTTTGCATGGGGCACGGCGCCGATGACAACACCCGCGCCCATTCACTGGAAGAAAACATCGATGTGGCCGAGGATAAAGTGATGCGGTCGCAATCCGCGATCCTTGCCACCATTCTGGCCGTCGCTGGCATCGCCGAATAATGTAAATGCCGCCCCCGTCACTGGGGGCGGCATTCCTTTAGATATCAAGGCCGTAGATATCTCGTGCGGCCGCCTCGGAAATCCGACCCTCGCGCAGATCGCGACGCACCAGATCACGGTCGCGCTGGCGCGGATCGCCAAAGCCGCCGCCGCCCGATGTGACTGCCGCCGCCTTTTGACCGTCCTCCAGCATACCGTTACGCGCCGATAGCGGCTTTACGCCCTCGCCCAGTTCAATCCGCGCAAGGCCGCCCGGCGCACCGCCATCCAGACCCCAAGCCGGGATGCGGTTCAGCGGCCCGCCAAGGTTCACCGTCGCCTGATGACCGGTGGGCGAGATGCGGCGCCGGATCGCCATGCCGCCGCGATATTGCCCCGCGCCGCCAGAATCCTGCACCAGCTCGTAAACATCGACCGACAGCGGATATTCACTCTCCAGCGCCTCGACGGGGATATTGGCGGAATTGGTGCTGTTCACATGCACCCCGTCCAGCCCGTCCAGCCGCTGGCGCGCGCCCATGCCGCCGCCCATGCTTTCGTTATAGACATAGAACTTGCCATTGCGCGGGTTGGTGCCACTGACCGTCTGCACGGTGACACCCGTCGATCCCGCAGGCACCCGATCCGCCAGCACCGGCGCGAGCGCGGCGAACATCATGTCGATCAGCCGCTGCGAGATATCGTGACGGCTGTAAACGGCGGCGGGTGCGGTCGCATTCACCACCGATCCCGCAGGCGCGGTGATCGACAAGGCGCGATGGAAACCGGCATTCGCGGGCGTTGCGGGATCGATCAGCGTTTTCACCACGAAATAGACGCAGGCCTGCAGCGCGGTGAACACCATATTCATCCCAGACCGCGTTTGCGGCGGACAACCGGTAAAGTCGAACAAAGCCTCATCGCCCTTGATCTCGATCGCGACCGACAGGTTCAAAAGCTCCGGCCAAAGGCTGGTATCGAAATCATGCGAAAAGGCATAGCGCCCATCAGGGATCGCACTGATACCGGCGCGGGCCATACGCTCGGAATAATCCAGCAATTGCGCGCTGGCCGCATCGACCGTTGCCGCGCCATAGCGGGTGTACAGCGCCTGCATCCGCTGCACGCCCAGCCGGTTCGAGGCCATCTGCGCACGAAAATCGCTGACGCGCTCCTCGGGCACCTGACAGTTCAACAGCAGGAAATCGAGGATATCTTGCTGGATCACGCCCGCGCGATACAGACGGATCGGCGGGATACGCGGCCCCTCTTGGAAAATATGCGCATGGCCGCGGTCGACGAAATCGGAATGGTGCGCGATATTCGCAACCCAAGCGACAATCGCGCCCTGGGCGAACACCGGCTCGAAAAAGACGATATCGTTCAAATGCGTGCCGCCGCCGGTATAGGCGTCGTTGCCGATGAACACATCGCCCTCGACCACGGTGGACAGGTCCGTGCGCGACAGCACCGCCTCGGCGATACCCAGCAGCGATCCCATATGCAGCGGGATCTGCTGCGCCTGCGCGATCAGGCGGCCGCGCGTGTCAAACACCGCCGCCGAACAATCGCCGCGCTCTTTGATATTGGCGGAATAAGAGGCCCGCATCAGCGCGCGGCCCATCTCCTCGACCACAGTGGACAGCGCATTGCCGATGACTTCGACGGTAATCGGATCAAGCTTCATCGGCATCCTCGGCAATCACAAGGTTCAGATAGGGGTCGATGGTGACGGTCTGGCCGTCCAGCACCAGCGTGGTGCTATCCATCTGGTTCAGGATCGCCGGGCCTTTCACCACATGGCCGGGCTGCAACTGCGCCCGATCATAGAGGGGCAGCGCCGCGAAAGTGCCACGCTCTGGCAACCAGACATCGCGCGTGCCGGTGATGGCGGCGCTGGCGGGGCCGGTTGCTGGCTCCTCGGCCGACAGGCGCGCGCGCGGCACATGGCCGGTCGCGGCAAGGCGCAGCGCGATGATATCGATTGGCTCATCGGGGAAGGCATAGCCATAGACTTGGCGATGCGCCTCGGCAAAGCCCTCGCGCAGTGCAGCGACAGTCGCATCTGTGATCGGACCTGCGGGACAATCGACCGGCAGTTCAAAGCCTTGGCCGCGATAGCGCATGTCTAGGCTGCGCTGGGTGGCGCGGTCGGCATCCGCAATGCCCTGCTGCGCAAACCAGCCCTCGGCGCGGGCCTCCAGCGTGGCAAAGCTTTCGGCCACAGCGCCCAGCCCCTCGGCATCCAGCCGGATGCGCCGCCCCAGTGCGAAATGCGTCTTTAGATCGGTCAGCAGCAGACCCATCGAACACATGATGCCCGGATTGCGCGGCACCAGCAGGCGCGGCATGTCCAACTCACGTGCAAGGCGCGCCGCGTGCAAGGGGCCTGCGCCGCCAAAGGCCATCAGCGCATAATCACGCGGATCATAGCCGCGCTCGACCGACACGACGCGGATCGCCTTGGCCATATTCGCCGTCGCGACCGCGATAATGCCCTGCGCCGTCTCCATCAGACCCATGCCAAGGCGGTCTGCCAGCGCTTGGATCGCATCCACCGCAGCCTGACGATCAATCGGCAAACGCCCATCCAGCAGATGCGTCGGATGCAGCACACCCAGCACCACATTGGCGTCGGTCACGGTCGGCTCGGTATTGCCCTTGCCATAACAGACCGGGCCGGGCACCGCGCCTGCGCTTTGCGGCCCGACCTTCAGGTGGCCGCCCGCGTCGATCCAGGCGATCGAGCCGCCGCCTGCACCAACCGCGTGAATATCCAGCATCGGCACTTTGATCGGATGGCCGTGCACCACCGCATCCGTCACCAATTGCGGCCGCCCCTTGTCGATCAGCGCCACATCGGACGACGTGCCGCCCATATCAAACGTGATGACATCGGGGAAACCTGCCGCGCCCGCAATCTCTAGCGCGCCCATGACGCCCGCCGCAGGGCCAGACAGTACGGTGCGTACCGGATACATCGCGGCCTCGGCGGCGGAAATCACGCCGCCATTGCTTTGGGTCAGGCGCGGCTCGGGCTGAACGCCAATCGCCTGCAAACGCGGCCGCAGCCGGTCAAGGTAACGCTTCATCACCGGCCCCAGCGCAGCGTTCACCACGGTGGTCGAGAACCGTTCAAACTCGCGATACTCGGGCGCGACATCGGCAGAGGAGGCGATGAACACGCCCGGCAATTCCTCGGCCAGAATGCGGGCAACGGTTTCTTCGTGATCGGGGTAAAGATAGGCGAAGAGGAATCCGATGGCGACAGATTCCACACCCTCGGCGCGCAAGGTGGCGGCGCGGGCGCGCACCTCGGCCTCGTCCAGCAGGATGCGGACCGAGCCGTCGAAATTCACCCGCTCAGAGAGTTCCAACCGCAGATCGCGAGGGGCCAGCGGCGGCGTTTTCACCTGCTGCAGATCATAAAGATCCGGCCGCATCTGGCGGCGGATCTCGATCACATCGCGAAAGCCTTGCGTCGTCAGCATCGCGGTTTTCGCGAATTTGCCGGTGATCAGCGCATTGGTCGCAACCGTGGTGCCATGGCCGACATAGGCCACCTCGTCAGGCGTGCGCCCATAGGCGGCCAACCCCTCGGCGATGCCGGTGGCAATCGCCTCGGACGGGTCGGCATTGGTGCTGGAGACTTTCCACACCGAGAGCTTGCCCGTTGCGGGGTCGTAAATTGAAATATCGGTGAATGTGCCGCCGGTATCGGCGCCGACGCGCAGGCTGGGGATTTTATCTGCCATCATCTTACTTCGTTGCGGTGCCAGCCGGAACGGCGTGGCCAAGAACATGCATCAGCCGGTTCGCCCAGCCAAAAATTGAAACGGCATGGATCAGGTCCGACACATCCGATGTCGAAAATCCGTGATCCAGCAGGGCCTGCACCTGCGCGCGCGTCGCGCCTGCGGGCGTTTGGGTCAGCGCGCGGGAAAAGTCGATCACCGCGCGGATTTTCGGCTCGAACGTACCGTCCATGCCGCGGGTATAAAGCTCTTTCACCACATCATTGCGCCCCGACAGACGGTCATAGCGCCGCGCGTGGACGGATGCGCAGTAAACGCATTTATTCACGGCAGACGCCACCAGCGCCCCCAGCTCGCGCCATTCATTCGATAGCCCTCCCTCATCATACATGATCTGGTTATAGAGGACAGTCCGCGCCGCATAGCTTTCGGGATCATGCGCCAGCGTACGCACATAGGGCGAGACCTTGCCACCCGAGGGCGTGACCTGCATCGCCTCTAGCTGCGCGGGGGTCGCATCCTCCATCGCCAGCGGCTCAAGATAGGGCTGCCACGCAAGGGCTTTAACGGTAAAAGCGGCCATTTCAGAACCCCTCCAGCAGCGCATGACCCTGACGGATGCGGGTCTCGTAATTGATAAAGGCCACCAGCTCCGACAATGCGATGATCTGCGGCACCGAAAGACCGGCGGCGACCAGCGCGTCGATATCGCCGCGCGTCGCATCGGCGGGATGGCTGGTGATGTGGTCGCAGTGGCGCGCCATCGCGGCGGCCCCAGCATCCCCCAGATCACTGGGCAGCGCGCCCTGCGCGATTTGCAGCGCCAGCCCGTCCAGACCGGCGCGATAGGCCGCCGCCATCTCGGCCTGACCAATCAGCACGCACATCCGCGCAGCCAGCCCCGCGCGCAACTGCGGCGCCAGCCCCAGATCATCGCGCGGCTGAATGACCGAGGCGCGGCATGCATCGGTACTGTCGCGGAAACTGGCGCGCTGGGGCACCTCGGGAAAGGCAAGATCGGCCATGATACTGCGACGTCCTTTTACTTTACTTATTCGGATATCGAATTTGTTACGCTGTTGAATGTCAATATAGGATGAAACATTCCGCTTGTGTAGCCGCGCTTTCGCTGAACGAATGGGCAGACAGATGTAACAATCAGATTCAGTAACAATCAGATTCAGGCACGCAGGACATATGATGGCAGGCAACTCCCTTTTCGATCTTCGGCAACTCGAGGCCTATGCCGCCGTCATTTCGACCGGATCGGTCACCGGCGCTGCCAAAGTGATCGGCAAATCGCAACCCGTCGTCACCCGCCTGATCCAGGACCTCGAGGCCGACGTCGGCTTTCCCCTGTTCGCCCGCCACGGTCGCCGCATCACGCCCACGCAAAACGGCAGCCTGTTCTATCGCGAGGTCGAGCGTCTGCTGGCCGATGCGCATCGCACCCGCCAGCGTGCCGCCGACCTGTCACACCGGCAAATCGGCTCGGTCGCACTGGCCGCGACGGCCACGATGGCGGCGTCCATTGTGCCGCGCGCGCTAAAGGGCCTGCGCGATCAGGGCTATGCGCCCAAAGAAATCGTGCTGCGCAGCCAGACCTCGGAAGAGGTCATCCAATCCGTCGCCGCCCGACAGGCTGATATCGGCATCGCCAGCCTGCCCCTCGACCACCCCGCCCTCGAGGTGCAATGGATCGCCGAGGCCTCATGCGTCTGCGTCTTGCACGAGGATGACCCGCTGGCGGCGCTTGATGTCATCGACCTTTCCGCCCTCGCCGGACGCCCGATCATCACGCTGCTGAACCCTTACCGCGTGCTGGGCCGGATTTCCGCCGCGCTGCATGATATCGAACCCGAAAGCGTCATCCGCACCAATTCCTCGACCACGGCGCTGAATATGGTCAGCGCGGGGCTGGGCGTTGCGATCTTAGAGCCCGTCTCGCCCATCGGGCAACGGTTTGCCAATACCGTGGTGCGGCCGCTGTCGGTGTCGATCCCCTATTACTGGGGCATCGTGACCCCGGTGGGTCTGCCCGAATCCCCGATCATCCAACCGCTTGTCGAAGCGCTGATCACCGCATCCCAGATGGATATGCCCGGCTTTCGCATCCGCGACGTGCGCGAGACGGAAAGCATCCTGAAAAATATCTTTACGGCACCAGAATAACGGATGCCCCGGCGCAAGGCCGGGGCGTCTTGCTTAGTTCGGTACAAAGTCCATGGCGCGCTTCCAGTCGTCGCCGCGCGCTTGCCATGTGACCTCATCGCTGGTCGCATAGGTCACGGGCTGCTCGTACAGGAACACGAAGGGCGCCTGCTCGCACATCAGCGCGGTGGCTTGGTTATAGGCCTCTTGGCGAACAGCGGGATCGGTGCTGGCGCGGCCAGCGGCCAGATAGCCGTCGAACTCGTCATTGTGCCAGAAGGCATAGGGGTTGCCGCCCTCGGCCAGACCCAGCAGGCCATCGGCGTCAATCGTCGGCCAGGCATAGGACAGCAGCGACAGACGGCCGACGTCATGCGCCTTGATATGTTTGTCCTGATAGGCGCCGAACGACATTTCGACGATCTCGATGTTCAGACCAATGTCCGTGAACATCATCTGCACCGCTTGCGCGACCTCATCGCCCTGCAGATAGGTGCCGACCGGCACTTCCAGCTCGATCGTCTGCGAGGTGTCGATGCCCGATTCCTCCAGCAGCGCAATCGCGCGCTCGGGGTCATAGGGATAGGGTTCAAGATCAGGGTTATATCCGAAATACTGATCCGTCAGCAGCTGGCAATTCGCAACGCTCGCCATGCCGTTGAACAAAGCCTCGGTGATCACCTCTTTATCCACCGCATAGTTCAGCGCCTGGCGCAGCGCGAGGCTCTCCATCGGCTCTTTTTCGGTGTTGATCTTGAGGAAGGTCGTGCGCGTTGCGGGCACAGAACCTGCGGTCAGATTGGCATCGGCATCCAGACCTTCGACCTCGGATACGGGGATCTTGTCGGCAAAGTCGATCTCGCCGGCGCGCAGCGCGGCGACGCGGGCGGCATCTTCGGGGATGATGCGGATTTCAACGCGATCAAACGCAGGCGCAGCCCCCCAGTAATCGGCATTCGCCTCCAGCGTGATGCTGCTGCCCGGCACGCGATTCGTCATCACATAGGGCCCACCCGAGGTGGTTTCCAGCGCAGGGTTCACATCATTCATCCACTGCGGCGGCAGCAGGAAGAACATCGACAGCTGATCGGCCAGCGCGGGATAGGGAATCGCGGTCTTCATCTCGACGGTCTGCGCGTCGATCACATTCACTTCCGAAATATTGGTGAACCAGCTTGCAATGCGCGAGTTCAGCTCGGGGTTGGTGACCCGTTCGATATTCGCCTTGACGGCCGCGGCGTCCAGCACCTCGCCGTTGATGAATTTCGCCTCGGGGTTCAGATGGAACACCCAAGTATAGTCGTCGGTCGCCTCCCAGGATGTCGCCGCATTCGCTTGCAGCGCCATATCGGGGCCACGCAGCACCAGCGAGGGATAGATGTGGCTGGCGACGCTCAGATCCGAGCCGATCGATGCGGTCATATGCGGGTCAAGCGTGGAGACATCACCCGACAGCGCCATGACCAAGGTGCGGTCTTGGGCGGCGGCGGGGGCGGCAAATGCGGCCGCAAGGGCCAGCGAGGACAGGGCCGAGGCCCAAAGACGGGTCATAGGGAACTCCTAGCGTTAGAACTTGGCGTTAAAGTTTATGCAGACAGAAATTCACGCACGGCGGGCATCACCACATCGGGGGCCTGCGCGTGGACGGAATGGTTTGCCCCTTCGACGACCAACAAGGTCGCATTGGGGATTTTTTCGGCCATCAGGCGCGACTGGCTGACGGGGCAGATCCAGTCATCTTCGCCGACGCAGATAAAGGTCGGGGCCGTAATTTCGTGCAGGCGTTCGCGCACATCATAGGCCAACCACTGGTCGTCGTCATAGAGGTCATTATGCGCCTGCAAATGCACCGGCATATCGCGGGTGCGCTCGAACGCCTTTTGCGCATCGAAAGTCGCGGGATCATCGGCATACAGCGGCTGCATCGCCAGCCACAGCAGGCGGAATTCCAGATCGCTTTCGACGCGGTTTGAAAACAGCTTTTCGATCATCGCAGGCGTCAGGCTGGGCACCAGATGGGCGCGTGCCTTCATGATCTCGATCGCCTCGGCTTCCATGTGATAGCTGGGCGCGGTGCCGCGCAGGATCAGCTTGGAATAGCTGCCGGGGTGGCGAAGGGCATAGGTCAGCGCGATGAAACCGCCAAACGATCCGCCGATGACGATACATTGTGCGTCGCCGCAAAAATGCTTGCGCAGCGTCTCGATATCATCGGCCAGCTGGTTAAAGGTAAAGGGCAGCGTGTCGGTGGTCTTGCCATGGCCGCGCTGGTCATAGCTGATGACGCGGAACTTGTCCGACAAAGCCGCACCCCAAGTGCGGAAATCATTCCCCAGCTCGCCCGCACCGCGACCGCCGTGAAGGGTGAAAATGACCGGCGCCCCTTCGGGCCCTGCAACCTCGTAATTAAAGGTGCAACCATCCAGTGTGACCTGCGGCATAACGCGACTCCTTCTGCTTGTTACAATCGTGAAGTGAATTTGAATCCTTTGCAAAGCCAATTTTCACATAAGAGGGGAGGATTCATTCCGTTCTCGAATGTTGCTGTAGAATGCCTATACTCTGTGCTTATTAAATTCGCATTTGCGATTTGTATGGCAGTTGAATTCGCTTTTCACATTGATTAGGCCGAATAGACCTGTAAGCCTGACCCAAATTTCGGGCAGTCCATTCTGGGAACCATGATGCGTGATATCTCCCTCGCCGCGCTGGAAGCGCGCCTCGCCCAAGACCTCGACCGGTTGAATTTCACCGGCAAGGATTGGGTGCCACCGACCGTCATCGACGGGGCGCGCGTGCGCGATGTCGTGGTGATTGGCGCAGGCATGTGCGGGCTGGTAACCTCGGTCGCACTGCAAAAGCACGGCATCTTGAACCATGTCGTCTATGACAAGGCCCCCGCCGGACTTGAGGGGCCATGGCTGACCATCGCGCGGATGGAGACGCTGCGTTCCCCCAAACAACTGACCGGCCCCGCTTACGGCCTGCCCTCGCTGACCTTCCGCGCCTGGTATGAGGCAAGTTACGGCACCGAGGCGTGGGACGCGCTGTTCCGCATCAGCCTCGAGGACTGGATGGCCTACCTCGTCTGGTATCGCCGCGTCATGCATGTGCCGGTGGTGAACGGCGCGGAAATGACGGGAGTCTCGGCTGGCCCCGATGGCCTCATCGCCCTCGACATGGTGATTGACGGCGTGCAAACGCAGGTGCTGACGCGCAAACTGGTGCTGGCCACCGGCCGCGATGGCCTCGGCGGGCCGTTCCTGCCGCAGGTCGCGCGCGATCTGCCCGCGTCCTTACGCGCCCATTCCGCCGACATCATCGACTTTGACGCCCTGCGTGGCAAGGTCGTCGGCGTTGTCGGCGCGGGCGCATCCGCGATGGACAATGCCGCCACCGCGCTGGAACACGGCGCGAAAGCCGTGCATATGTTCATCCGCCGCACAGATATTCCCCGCCTGAACAAGGGCATGGGCATCGGCAGCCCCGGCATGACGCATGGCTATCTCGACCTTGACGATATGTGGAAATGGCGCATCCAGCACCATTTGAACACCAGCCAGACGCCGCCGCCGCGCCCCTCGACGCTGCGGGTCTCGCGCCACGCGAACGCCTATTTCCACCTCGGCGCGCCGCTGACCAGCCTGCGCGAGGACGCTGGCCGCCTGTCGCTGGACACGCCCAAAGGCCATTTCGACCTTGATTTCATGATCTTCGCCACCGGCTTTGGCGTCGATTATACGCAGCGCCCCGAACTTGTCGCGGTCACACCGCATATCAAACTGTGGTCCGACACCGGCTTTCCGGACACGCTGCCCGCCGATCTGAAAGACAACGCGCTGGCCTCGGCGCCCGACCTCGGCCCCGCGTTCGAGCTGCGGGAAAAGACGCCGGGCGCCTGCCCGATCCTGAATTCGATCTACAGCTTCAACTTCCCTTCGACGCTGACCCATGGCAAGCTGTCGGGCGATATCCCCGCCGTGTCCGAAGGCGCCGACCGCCTTGTGCGCGGCATCACATCCGCGCTGTTCACCGCCGATATCGAACAGCATTGGACCTTGCTTGAGACCTATGCCACCCCCGAGCTGCTCGGCGATGAGTGGCAAGACGCTGATACAAAGGAGGCGCCATGAGCCGCTATCTGCTGCGCCGCCTGATCGAGGCGGTCATCTCGGTCTGGGGTGTTTTGACAATCGTCTTTTTCGTCGGGCGGCTGCTCGGCGATCCGGTTTCGCTGCTGGTGCCGATTGGCGCCTCGGTTGCGGATATGGAACGCCTGCGCGCAGGCCTCGGCCTCGACCTGCCGCTGTGGCAGCAATATCTGACCTATATGGGTCAGGTGCTGCAGGGCGATTTCGGCACCTCTTTCGTCTTTAACCAACCCGCGATGCAGGTGGTGCTGGAACGGATGCCCGCCACCGCGCAACTTGCCGGTGCGGCGCTGGCCATCGGCGTGCTGATCGGCGGCACGGCGGGGATCATTGCCGCGCTGAACAAAGGCCGCTGGCCCGAGACGCTGGTGCTGGGCTTTGCCATGATCGGCCAGGCGACACCGACATTCTGGCTGGGTATCATGGCGATCTTGTTCTTTGCCGTGCAACTGGGATGGGTGCCGACCGGCGGCTATGGCACATGGCAACACCTGCTGCTGCCCGCCTTTACCGTCGCGATCTTTATCTCGGCCTCGATCGCGCGCCTTTTGCGCTCCTCGATGCTGGACACGTTGCGCGAGGATTACGTCCGCACCGCCCGTGCCAAGGGGCTGATGCCCCGCACGATTCTGATGTGGCACACGCTTCGCAACGCGCTGATCCCCGTCATTACGATGATCGGCATTCTGGTCGGCGAACTCTTGGGCGGTGCTGTCGTGACCGAGACCGTTTTCGCATGGCCCGGCGTCGGTCGCCTGATTTTCCAAGCGATTGACCAAAAAGACTTTCCCGTCATTCAGGCTGGCGTCGTCCTTGTCGCCACCATCTTTGTCGTCGCTAATTTTCTGGTCGACCTGCTTTATGCCGTGCTTGACCCCCGCATCAAGGAGGGCCGGGCATGATGTCGTTCCTGCGCGCGCTTTTGCGCAGCAAAGGCGGGCTGATCGGCGCGATCATCCTGTTGGTTCTGGTGGCGGTGGCCATCGGCGCGCCGCTGTTGGATCTGTCGAACCCGATCCGCGGTGATCTGCGCGCCCGCCTTGTCGGACCGACATGGGAGGGGCTGTTCGCCCCCGGCGCCCATCCCTTTGGCACCGATCCCAACGGCCGCGATATCTTGGCGCGCGTGATCTATGGCGCGCGGATCTCGCTGTCGATTGCACTGGCGGCGGTGCTGCTGGGCGCGCTGATCGGCGTCACACTGGGCATTGTTGCGGGTTTCACCGGCGGCTGGGTCGATGCGATCCTGATGCGCCTTGTCGATATGCAACTGGCCTTCCCGCTGGTGCTGTTCGCGCTGCTGGTCGTCGCCGCCCTGGGGCCGAGCCTGACGAACCTGATCATCGTCCTTGGGATCACCAGTTGGACGCAATATGCCCGCATCGTGCGCGGCCAGGTCCTTGCCCTGCGCGAGCGTGAATTCGTGCTGTCGGCCCGCGCGGCCGGGGCCGGATCTTTGCGCATCATGGCCCGCCATATCCTGCCCAATGTGATGACCCCCGTGCTGGTCGTCGGCACGCTGGAGCTGGCGCGGATTATCGTCATGGATGCGGCGCTGTCGTTCCTTGGCCTTGGCGTGCAGCCGCCCACCCCCAGCTGGGGCCGGATGCTGGCGGATGGCCGCGTCTATATCACCTCGGCTTGGTGGGTCGTCACCTTCCCCGGCCTTGCCATCGCCCTGACCGTCCTCAGCGTGAATCTGCTGGGTGACTGGCTGCGCGACTATTTCGATCCAAAGGCCCGCCAATGACAAATCGCACCCCCCTTTTGGAAGTCCGCAACCTATCGGTGGCCTTTGACACGCCCGCGGGTACGGTCCATGCGGTGAATGACGTCTCCTATACGCTGCACAAGGGCGAAACCCTTGGCGTTGTGGGCGAAAGCGGCTCGGGCAAATCCGTCCATGCCATGTCGATGATCGGCCTGATCGCCCGCCCGCCGGGCCGTATCACCAGCGGCGAGGTGCTGTTTCGCGGCCGCGACCTGCTGAAACTCTCCGAAGCCGAGCTGCGCGATATCCGTGGCCGCGAGATCGGGTTCATCTTCCAAGATCCTATGACCTCGCTGAACCCCGTCCTGACGGTCGAGCGGCAGTTGATCGAGACCCTGACCCGCCACCTTGGCCTGACGGGCGCACAGGCCCGCACCCGCGCGGTCGAGCTGCTCAAGATGGTGCGCATCCCCGATGCCGAACGCCGCATCAAATCCTATCCGCACCAATTCTCGGGCGGGATGCGTCAGCGCGTGATGATCGCGATGGGGATCGCCTGCGGCCCGGAACTGGTCATCGCGGACGAGGCGACCACCGCGCTTGATGTGACTGTACAGGCGCAAATCCTTGATCTGATGAAGGATCTGCGCCGCGAACATGACACGACCCTGATCTGGATCACCCATGACATGGGCGTGGTCGCGGGCCTCGCCGACACCGTTCAGGTAATGTACGGCGGCCGCATTTTGGAACGGGGGCCGGTGGATGCCGTCTTTGCCAGCCCGCGCAACGCCTATACTTGGGGTCTGCTGCGCTCGCTGCCGACCGAGGGCGGCGCCCAAAAGACCCGTCTTTACCAGATCCCCGGCAGCCCGCCTGATCTGACCAAACCGCCTGCGGGTGACCCGTTTGCGCCGCGCAATGAATTCGCAACCCCCCGCTGCGCGCGCGAGATGCCGCCACTGCTGCCCGCCGTGGGCAGCGATCCGAACCACCTTGTTGCCGCATGGTATGACCTGCCCGCGCTGATCGCGGCAAAGGAGGCCGAATGACCACCCCCCTTTTATCGGTCAAGAACCTGTCGAAAACCTATCGCGGCCCGGGCGGCAAAGACGTTCTGGCCGTGCGCGGCGTCAGCTTTGACCTCGCCCCGCGCGAGATCCTCGGGCTGGTAGGCGAAAGCGGCTCTGGCAAAAGCACCACCGGCCGCCTCGTCCTGCGGCTCGAGGATGCAACCACCGGCGAGATCACCTTTAACGGCCAGCGCATCGACACATTGCCCCAGCGCGCCCTGCGCCCGGTGCGCCGCGAAATGCAGGTCGTGTTTCAGGACCCCTATGCCGCGCTGAACCCGCGCATGACCGTCGGCAAATTCGTGTCCGAGCCGATGGAGATCCACAAGATCACCGCGGGCCGGACCGAGACCCGCGACCGCGTCGCCGATCTGTTCAAGCAGGTCGGCCTCGACCCCAGCTTTATGGATCGCTACCCGCATGAATTTTCCGGCGGCCAGCGTCAGCGCATCAACATCGCCCGCGCCATCAGTATCAGCCCAAAGCTGATCGTCGCGGACGAGCCGATCACCGCGCTGGACGTGTCCATTCAGGCGCAGATCGTGAACCTGTTTTCCGATCTGCAAGAGCAGCTTGGCCTTGCATATTTGTTCGTCGCGCATGATCTGGCGATGGTGCGGTTCCTGTGCCACCGCGTCGCCGTCATGCTGCGCGGCCGGATCGTGGAAATCGCGCCGACCGAAAGCCTGTTCCAAAACGCGCAACACCCTTATACGCAGGCGCTGATCTCGGCCATTCCGATCCCTGATCCGGCCCGCGAACGCGCCCGTCGCGCCCTCAGCTATACCCCTGACGAGGCTGCGCTTTCGGGCGAACTGCGCGAGGTTTCGCCCGGTCATTTCGTGCTGCAAGCGTAACATCAAACTGTCATCATCGCGGGCTATGGACAGGGATTCTCCCACCATAGACCCAAGATGATGACAGATCCTTTTATCCCCTCCGCCCGCCTTGCCCAACTGATTGCCGCCGCTCATGCGGGCGGCGCCATCGCCCGCGCCGCACTGCGCCGCCGCGACGCCTCCGAGGTTGTCCACAAAGCCGTCCGCGATTACCAGACCGAGGCGGATGTCGCGGTCGAACGTGCCATTGTCGCCCATCTGGCGCCCCATTTCCCCGATCACGCCATCGCGGGCGAAGAGGGCGCCGATGACCGCGCGGGTTCCGCTGGCCGCATCGTCATCGACCCGATCGACGGCACCACCAATTTCATGTGGGGCATGCCGCATTTTGGCGTCGTGATCACGCTGGTCGAAGGCGGCGAGACCGTCGCGGGCGTCACCTATGACCCGATGATGGACGAGACCTTTGCCGCAGAACGTGGCGCGGGGGCCTATCTCAACGGCCAGCGCCTGCAACTCAGCCACAGCCTTGACGCGATCAATGCCGTCTTTGGCGCGGGCCTGCCGATCCCCGGTCAGGTGAAATCCGTGACCGAGGCACGCTATCATGCCGCCCTGCGCCGCCTGATGGATACATCTGCGGGCGTGCGCCGCCTTGGCTCCTCGGCGCTGTCGATTGCTTGGGTTGCGGCGGGCCGGCTCGACGGGTTTTTCGAAGATGGCCTGTCGCTGCATGATTACGGCGCATCGGTGCTGATCCTGCGCGAAGCGGGCGGCATCGTCACCGACTTTGCCGGCGGCGACATCAAAAACCCCGGCGCGATCCTTGCGGGTCGGCCGGGGCTGCATGATTGGCTGCTGGAGGGCTTTAAAGCCTAAGCTTGGCAGGCCGCCCATAGGCCAAGGGGGTCGTCGGTCGTGATCTGATCGACCCCCAGCGCCATCAGATGACGCGCAATCGCCACGGTCTGCGGCGTCACCGCCTGCAGCGTATAGGCATCGACGCGGCGCCCTGCCGCGCCGAATGCGGCAATCAGATCGAACCGATCATAATCCGCCTGCAACACCGCGTGATAATCCAGATAGATCATCTGCGCCTGCCCCGCATCTGCCAGCGCCTGTGCGACAAATCCCGCATAATCACGGCTTTCGCGCAGGCGCGTCAGCGCGCCGAAATGGCACGGATCATAACCGGTCATCACAGCGGGCGCAGCCGCCTGCAGCCGCGCGACCATTGCCGCATCCCCGCCCGAAACGATGATATGCCGCGCCACGGGCTGGACGGCTGCGGCAAAGGCCGCCACATCATCATCCCCGATCTGATCCGCGTTTTCCTTCATATCCAGCTGCAACAGCGCCGTATCAGGCAGTGAACCCGCCAAGGCGGCACATAGGTCCCCCAGCAGCGCTACACCCACATCCGTCACGCCGCCCGCATCGTCGCGGCGGCGCAGCGCACGGATCTGATCCGCGCTGGCCTGATCGACCCGCCCCGTGCCATCAGTGCCGCGATCCAGCGTCTCGTCATGCAGCACGGCAAAACCGCCGCCCGCATGGCGCACCAGATCCACCTCGACCCGCGCGCCGGCGCGCATGCCTTGCAGGATACGGGCGGGGGCGAATTCCATATCCCCCGCCTGCCGACGGCCGCGGTGCCATTTCAGCCAGGTACGACCCTTGGCGTGATCAATGAACAGCGGCTCAGCCATGGAACACCGCAATCTCGGCGGCGGCGGGGCGCACGACATCCCCTGCCTGCCACGGCGCATCCGGCGGGCAGATCACCTTGACGCGCGGGCCATCGTCCAGCCCGACCTCGGCCAGCAGGTGCGTGCCAAAATCCGTCACGCGATGGACGCGCCCGCCTGCGCCCGGATGCAGTTGCATCGCCTCGGGCCGGATCGCCAGCATTGCGGGGCCATCGGGCAATTCCGCGCAGTGCTGGAACAGCGGGTGGGTCGAGGCATTGGCCGCAAAATGCGTCGGCACAAAGTTCATCGTGCCGATGAAACCGGCGACAAACCGCGTCGCGGGCTGGCGATAGATGCGCGCGGGCGTATCCGCCTGCTCGATCGCGCCGTCTTTTAGCACCACAATCCGGTCGGCCAGCGCCAGCGCCTCGTCCTGACCGTGCGTCACGAACACAGTGGTGATCCCCAAACGCTGCTGAATATCGCGCAGCTCCTCGCGCAGGCGTTCGCGCAAATGCTGATCCAGCGAGGCAAACGGCTCGTCCAGCAGCAGGATCTTTGGCTCAAGCGCCAATGAGCGCGCCAGCGCCACCCGCTGCTGCTGCCCGCCCGACAACTGCCAGACGCGGCGCTTGCCGTAGCCCTCAAGGCCGACCAGCACCAGCACCTCATCGACCTTTTGCGCGATATCGGCGCGGGTCATACCGCGCAGACGCAGGCCAAAGGCGATATTTCCGGCCACATCCATATGCGACCACAGGGCGTGGCTTTGGAACACCATTCCTGTCGGGCGCTTTTCCGGCGGGACGCGGGTCATATCGGCCCCGTCGATCAGCACCGCGCCGCCATCGGGCGCCTCGAACCCGCCGATCATGCGCAAGATGGTGGATTTGCCGGACCCCGACGGGCCTAGCAGGCACACAAGCTCGCCATCCGCCACCTCGAGCGAGACGGATTTCACGACATCTTGCCCGCCAAATCCCTTACGCAGCCCCTGCAATGTCAAACTGGACATGGTTTCCCCCTATACGCCAAAACCACGGGCAAAGCTGGAGGACCCCACCAATTTGCGCGCAAACATCAGCGCGACAAAGCTGGGAATCCATAGCAGCACCGACAAAACGGCCCCGTATTGGACGACAATCTGGTTGTTGATAAAGGTGATCATCAGCACCGGCATGGTGCGGATCTGCGGCGCGCCAATCAGCCACGCCCCTTCGGTTTCATAGAATGTGCCCACAAATGTCAGCAGCACAGCGGCCGAGATTGTCGGCGCGGCCTGCGGCAGGCTGACTTGCAAGAACACACGGATCGGCCCCGCCCCTGCATCGCGGGCGGCTTCTTCCATCCGGCGGTCGATGTTCTGGAACGCAGCGACCGGAATCCAGATCATCATCATCAGCGTGCCGACCAATTGGATCAGCACCACGCCCCAAAAGTTGGAAATCAGCCCAAGCCCCAGGAAAATCCCCGCAATCGCCACCAGCAGCCCGAATTTCGGAAAGGCGTGACTGGCCAGAAACGACAGGAAAAAGATGTTCTTGCCCGGAAAATCCATCCGCGCAAAGGCATAGGCGGCAGGCAGACAGATGACGGCGGACAGGAAGGTGACCGTCAGCGACAGCCGCACCGACAGCCAGATCGCCTCCCACACATCGGCGCGCGCCAGCGTCTGGTTCCAGAACCGCAATCCCCATTGCTGCGGCAGCAGCGAGGGATAGCGCCACACTTCGGTAAAGGCCCAGATCGCCACCACCAGCAGCGGCACCACGATCACAACGGCAAGCGCGGTGGCAATCAGCGCACCCAGCCAATCAAATCTTTTTTGCATCAGCGGCGCTCCTTTTGGCCGCGCGCGATCGAGCGCACATAAAACGCGCCGAACACCGCACAGATCGCAAAGGTAATGACGGCCTGCGTCATCGCCATCCGCGTGTCGAACAATTGCCCAAAGGTGCGCTGCATGAACGGGCCCATCATCTCGGGGCTGGCGCCGCCCAGCACATAGGGGAAGGTAAAGGCAGAAAAGATGCCCAGCACGGTGAAGGACAGCACCACCAGCACGGAATTGCCGATCTGCGGAATGATCACATGGCGGAAAACGGCGATTTTACCCGCACCCGCATCGCGCGCCGCCTCGACCGCATTGTCGGATACGCCGCCCAGGCCGGCGACCAGCAGCAGCACCGTCAGCGGGATATTATCCCACACAAGACCGATCACCGGCCCCCATGGCGTCAGATAGGGCGAGACGATCTTGGGCAGCCCCATATTCACCAGCAGAATATCCACCGCGCCGTTCGGCCCGATGGTGCGGATCAGCGCATAGGCCAGAATGACCGACGGCACGAACAGCGGAAACAGCGCCAGCCCCTGCACCACCGCCGCCACACGGCTTTTTGCGAACCGCAAATACAGCGCGATCGGCAGACAGATCGCCATCAGCAGCGCGGCGCACACCGCCGTCACCCAGATGGTCAGCCACAGGTTCCGCAGCGAATAGGCATCGGTAAAGAAAAAGGCATAGGTCTCGACCGAGACCCCGCCGTCGACGACCATCGTGCGCCACAGCGCATTGAAGATCGGGAAAATAATCAGCCACGCCAAAAGCCCCACCGGAACGGCAACAAGAAGGAGGCCGATCAGCCCCCTTCCCCCTGCCGTTTTGGGCATTTTGGCGGCGCTCGTGTCCGCCTTGCTCATCAGTCGCGGGCCACGTTCGGTGCGACGGTGCGATACCAGCCGTCGTTGATCGCCACTTCCCACGCGCCGCCCGGGAACGTCGGGATCGAGGTCGGGATCACATCCGCGAACTGCGCGCGCAGCGCCGGATCGACATAATCCCACGACACGCCCGGAAAGCCGCCCAGCTCGGTCAGAACGGCGGATTGGATGTCCTCGGACAGCAGGAAATCAACCAGCTTCAGCGCCGCTTCCTTTTGTGCGCCATTCGCCAGCACCGTCGCGCGCGAGAAGCCGCCGCACAAAGCCAGATCCTGCAGTTGCACAAGACCGGTCGTCTCGGGCAGAACGCCCTGCGCGATGGCCGACAGCACTTGGTCCGACCAGACCGGCGTCATGGTCACAACGCCCTGCGCCAGCATCTGGATCGACTGGGTGTTCCCCGCCGAATAGCTGCCGCCGTCATACAGGCTCGGCGCGATATCCAGCAGCACATCCCAAGCCTTGGCCAGCGCATCAGCGGCATAGGCGTCGGTATAATTCGCAACGGTAAAGGCCGAAGGGTCACGGCCATTGGCCTCATGCACCGCGCGGCGGACAAAATTGCCGCCCGCGCCGCCTTTGTCGGGACGGTTATAGATGAATTGGCCGGGGTTCGCCTTGATCCAGGTGGCAAGCGCGTCCCAGGTCTTGGGCGCGTCTTCGGGGTTCAGGCGGGTCGCATCATAGGCCAGCAGCACTTGGCTGCCGCGCCACGGAGCGGCGTAATTGCCCTCCATCGCGGCGGGGTTGACGCGCGACCAGTTGGTCAGACCCGCATCCGTCATATCGACCCAAAGACCTGCCTCGATGGTGCCGGTCAGCTCTTCGGGGCGGAAGCTTTCGAAAACCTCGGCCTGCGGATCTGCGCCCGAAGACAGCGCCGCCAGCGCCCGCTCGCCAATGGCGCGCAGACCGGCATTATCGCCCGCATCAACCACACGCACCTGCACACCCGGATTGGTCGCGGCAAAACGCGGCACGATCACATTGGTCCAAAAGTCGACGACGTTCGAATCCGAGCTGGAATAGACATAAAGCGTGCCGTCTTGCGCAAAGGCCATGCGCGGCAGCGTAGCGGCGGCACCAACAGCAGCCGAGCGAAGAAGGAAAGAGCGACGGTTCATCAAAATGATCTTTCGGTTTTGATCTGATGGCCGCCTTTTGCCGCCGCTTTGCGACAGCGACTTAAAACAAACACGAAAGATTTTTGACAACGTGTGCAATGGCGGTTTTGCGACAGCCCACAGCGCGCGGCACGACAATTCTTCGCACAATTGCCACAAAACAGTCACTTCCGCGCGCGATCAGGCCGGAATGTCATATAGATCCCGTATCACCGCCCTTGATGTCGCCCAGCTTGCCGGGGTCTCCCGCTCGGCCGTATCACGCACATTCACCGAAGGGGCCTCGGTCTCGCCGCAGGTGCGCGCCCGCGTGCTGGCGGCGGCCGAAACCCTTGGTTATCGCGTGAACCTGCTGGCCAAAGGGCTGAAAGATCAGCGCACAAGCATCGTCGGGCTGGTGGTGTCGGACATGCATCACAGTTTGCGCGCGCAGCTGGTCGATGCCTTGGCGCGCCAGTTGATGCAGGCAGGCTATCGCCCGATGCTGCTGCCTGTCGAGGGCGAGGACGGCATGGCCCATGCGCTGCATATGATGCTGGATTACAATGTCGCGGGCGCGATCCTGACCTCGGATGCGCCGCCCGCCAGCATCGCCGCCGAATGCGCCGGCCATAACCTGCCGCTTGTGGTGCTGAACCGAGACAGCGCTGGCGCAACCTATGCCGCCATCCGCCATGACGCCGAGGCGGCGGGCGCGCTGGCTGCCGAAACGCTGGCCCGCGCGGGCTGCAAACGGGTCATTGCGGTGCGCCAATCGCGGCCCTCGTTCACCATCACATGGCGCGCACGCGCCTTTGCCGCCCGCGCCAGCGCGCTTGGGCTGGATGTTGATGAGCTGATCGCCGGCACCCGCCATGACTATGACGGCGGACGCGCGGCGGGCCTTGCGTTTTTACCCACGGCCGCGCGGTTCGACGGGGTGCATTGCGGCAATGACTTTTCAGCGCTGGGTTTTTTGGACGCGCTGCGGGGCCATATCAGCGTGCCGGGTGATCTCGCCGTGATCGGTTGCGATGATATCGCCGAAGGCGCATGGCGCGCCTATAACCTGACCACGATCCGCCATTCGATGCGCGACCTCGCCAGTGCCGCCGTCGCCACATTGACCGCGCAATTGACAGGCGCTCCGCCCCAGAGGCAGCAGATCCTGCCGGTCAGCCTGGTGCCGCGCGGCACGACCCCACCGCTATAACCCCGCCACCTTGTTAATCTTTGGGTTATATCACCGCCCCGAAATATCATTTTTTCTCAACCCATCCCTGACCTAACGTCACCCCACCGGCCGCCCTCGGGGAGGGGGATCGCCGCGAGGGAGAGAAAAATGACATTCCGCACCTTACCACGCCTCGCCGCTGCGGGGGCGATCGCATTGACCTGCACCATCACGGCGCCGGCCAATGCCCAGTCGATCACCGCCATCGCGAACGGCGTCTGCCAAGGCCTTGATCCCACTTGCTATAATGACTGGGGCGGCCGCGATCCGGCGGCGAATGGCTATAGCGTGCTGATCTATAGCCGCGTGGGCGAAACCGTCACCAACCCCCACGCGAATATCGCCTATGGCGTCCAGCGCCTGACCGAATTGCTCGAGGGCGCGGATATCAAAGTCACCACCTCGAGCGACCTTGCCGATGTGCAGGGGCCACGCCAGCTGCGCGCCTATGATACGGTCATCTTCTTTAACACGCAGCGCGACACGCTGGATTCCGCCGCCCAAATGGCGCTGCGGATCTATGTCGAAAGCGGCGGTGGTTTTGTCGGCATCCATAACGCCTTTGGCACGCAGTATAATTGGGAATGGTATCGCGGCTTGCTGGGCGGCACCCAGTTGTTCGACCACGGCCCGAACCAGCCCGCGACGGTGACTGTGGTCAACGCCGCCGATGCCGCAACCGAAGGCCTGCCTGCAAGCTTTACGGTCACTGACGAATTCTACAACGTCTTCCCCGATCCGCAGGCCGTTGCAGATATCAACGTGCTGTTGGCGGTCGACGACAGCACCCGCATCGCAGGAACCGGCGGCTATAACGGCCACCCCGGCCTCTATGACGGGCTGCACCCCCTTAGTTGGTGCCATTACTACGACGGCGGGCGCGCCTTTTTGACCACGCTTGGCCATACCGAGGACATCTTTGACGATGCGAATTTCCGCGCCCATCTGCTGGGCGGGATTGAAAGCACCATGGGCCGCAAACCTTTCTGTCAAGGCGGCTAGATGGCCCGCCAGATCGCCTATGGGATGATGCTTGCGCTGCTGGCCACAGCGGCGCAAGCCCAGCAACCCTATATCCCGCCCGAATTCTATGACGCCCGCCGCCCCGATTTCGGCCAAAGCCTGCCGCTGTGCCTGCTGCCCGATAGCGTGACGGCCGCTATTGACGACGAAATGGCAAGACTGATCGCCGACCGCCTGTTGCTGCAGCCTGCAACTGTGCCGATGCAGGTCAATATGGGCGCGATGGACGAGGACGGCATCTGGCCCGATCTGTTCGTGCATCTGACCGAAGTCTGCGTCGGCATGCTGGGGGCGCAGCTGATCACCGGCGCGCCCTATCCCGATTGGTTGATCATCAGCCGCCCCTATTACAGCGCGCCCTATCTGCTGGTCAGCCTCGATCCCGCGATCCGCAGCCTTGCCGACCTGCCAGAGGGCAGCTTTATCGGCAGCCCGATCTATACACCGCTCGACACCGAACTCGCCCGCCTGATCGGCGCAGGCGCGGCGCCGCTCAATCGCCTGCCCTATGACGATATCGACCAAGTCCACCGTTTTCTTGCCGATGGCACCATGGCGGCGGCGATCATCTGGGGCCCCTATACCCGCGCCCTGCCGCCCGATGGGCTGCATATCGGCACCACCCTCGCCCCGCTGCATACCACCACCCGCAGCCTTGGCATCGTTATGCGCAGCCGCGATCGCGCGCTGATGGGGATGATCGACAGTGCCATCGCCTCGCTCGCCGATGACGGGCTGCTGCCCACCTTTACCCCAACAGGAGACTAGCCATGCAACGATCCCTTTTGGCCCAGGCCCTTGGCCTTGCCGCGCTTTTGGCGCTGCCGGCCAGCGCGCAAATCGCTGATTACACCCCGCTTGATGAACAAACCCTACGCAATCCCAGCCCCGGCGACTGGCTGCAATGGCGCAATACCGATAACGGCTGGGGCTATTCCGCGCTTGACCAAATCACGCCTGACAATGTGGGCGCGCTGCGCATGGTCTGGGGCTGGGCGATGGAGCCGGGCCAGCAAGAAACCGGCCCGCTGATCTATAACGGCACCATGTTCCTTGCGAACCCCGGCGGGCTTATTCAGGCGCTGAATGCCGAAACCGGCGATCTTTTGTGGGAATACAAGCGCGAATTTGGCGATACCGTCCGCCCCGGCGCCATCACACGCGGCCTCGCCGTCTTTGGCGATCACATCTATTACGCTGCCCCGGATGCGGTGATGGTGGCGCTGGATGCGCGTACCGGCCAGATCGCATGGGAAACCGTGGTCGCCGACACGCAGGTCGGCCATTACTTTACCGCCGCCCCCATTGTCGCCGAAGGCATGGTCGTCGCCGGTTACCAAGGCTGCAACCGCTTTCGCGAGGATAAATGCGCCATCGTCGGCATCGATGCCGCCTCGGGCGAAGAAATGTGGCGTGTCGATACGATCGAGCCGGAATCCGAGGGCGATAGCTGGGGCGGCACGCCGCATCTGTTGCGCGGCGGCGGCGATATCTGGACATCGGGCACCTATGATGCCGAAAACGGCCTCGTGCTGATCGGCGTCTCGCAGGCGAAACCCTGGGCGCGCGCCAGCCGCGGCCATGATGGCGCGACGCTTTATACCAATGCCGTTCTGGCCATTGAACCTGCGACCGGCGAAGTGGCGTGGTATCGCCAATATATCCCCGGCGACAGCAATGATATGGACGAAGCCTTCGAACATATGCTGATCGAGATCGAGGGCAGCGACCGCTATGTGAATATGGGCAAGCTCGGCATTTTGTGGCAGGGCGATCCGGCCGATGGCGCCGCAACCGCCGCCTATGACCTTGGCTGGCAAAACCAGATTGATCTGCAAGGTGCCGCCTTTGCCGATTATCGCGACGGCATGGTGCCCGATGTGAATGTGCCCATCGCCATGTGCCCCAGCACCGCCGGTTTCCGCAGTTGGCGCGCCATGGCCTTCAGCCCCGAAACCCGCGCCGTCTATGTGCCGATCAGCATGAATTGCGACGCCGCCATGATCTACCGCGAGGTCGAGATGGTCGAAGGCGGCGGCGGTAATGGGCAGGCCGGCAGCACCCGCACCATGCACCCCGACAGCCCCGAAAACATGGGGCGCTTTGTGGCGATGAATGTCGATACCGGCGATGTGCTGTGGCAGCATGACATGCGCGCGCCCGCCAATACATCAACCCTGACCACCGCAGGCGGTGTCATGTTCGCAGGCGACTGGGATCGCAACCTCTATGCCTTTGATCAGGCCACGGGCGAGGTGCTGTGGCAAACCCGCCTGCCGCAAGCCGCCCAAGGCTATCTGGCTGCCTACGCGGTGAATGGCCGCCAATATATCGCTGTACCCATCGGCGTTGGCGGCGCGTCGTGGTCGACCAGCCTGCCGATCACGCTGCTGCCGGAAATCCGCCGTCCCTCGACCGGCAACGGCCTGTTGGTTTTCGCCCTGCCTGATGTGAACTAACCCCTGCCCCGCGCCATATATAACCTATAGGATATATACGGCGCGGGCGATTTCATTTCCTGCATGCCCCCGCCTCTGCCATAATTCCCCCGTGATCGACAGGTCATGGGCGGAGGGAGAGACCGCCTTCAGCGAGGGAGAGAGCAATGAAATTCCTATGTCAGACAACGGCAATCCTGGCGCTTTGCGCGGGCGGTGCCTTTGCGGATACGATCAAAGTCGGCGTCATCGGCCCCTTTTCGGGCGGCGCAGCCTTGCAGGGCCGCAACTTTCAAGCCGGGATCGAGGCCTATTTCGCCCTGAACGGCCGCACCGTCGGCGATCACGAGATTGAAATCATCTATCGCGATCTGCCCGCCGCCGACCCCGGCCAATCCGCCGCCCTGACGCAAGAGCTGATCGTCGGCGAAGGCGTGCAATATCTGGCTGGTTATTATTACACCCCCGACGCCATGGCCGCCGCCCCGATCCTCGAGGAAGCAAACGTCCCGATGGTCGTGTTCAACGCGGCAACCTCGGCCATCGTGAATGCAAGCCCGCTGGTCGTGCGCACCTCGTTCACCACCTTCCAGACCTCGACGCCGATGGCGACGGTCGCGCGCGAGCGCGGCATTGAACGCGTCATCACCGTGGTCAGCGATTACGGCCCCGGCGTCGATTCCGAAACCGCCTTTGTCCGCGCCTTTGGCGCAGCGGGTGGCACGGTGGTCGAATCCGTCCGGATGCCGATGTCCACCGTCGATTTCAGCCCGATCATGCAGCGCATCCGCGACAGCGGGGCCGAGGCTGTCTTTGCCTTCTTGCCCGCTGGCCCGCAAACCTTTGGTTTCATGACCGCTTTCGTTGAAAACGGCCTGAAAGCCGACGGCGTCCAACTGCTGGCGCCGGGCGATCTGACCCAAGAAAGCGACCTGCCGGTGCTGGGCCCGAATGCCGCCGGTATGCTGACCACCTTCCACTATGCCGTCAGCCACAACTCGCCCGAAAACATCGCCTTTACCGAAGCCGCAACCGCATGGCTTGGCAACCCCGCCGAGCTGAGCTTTCCCGCCGTCGGTGCCTTTGACGGGATGCATGTCATCGCCCATATGATCGCGGCAACCAATGGCCAACAGGATGCGGCCGCGGCGGTGGACTCGGTCAAGGGCCTCGAATGGATCAGCCCGCGCGGCCCCGTTTCGATCAACCCCGACAACCGCCATATCACGCAGAACATCTACCTGCGCGAAGTGGCCGAGGTTGAAGGCCAATATATCAACCACGAAATCCAGGTGTTCGAGAACCAAGGCGATCCCGGTTGGGTCGCACCCTAATCCTACGACCCATTGCGGCGGGCACGCGTCCCGCCGCCCCTCCCGCTTCTAGCTAAAGTAGCCCTGATGCAGACGATTTTTTCCATCGGCGCCGATGCGCTGGCCTATGGTATGGTGCTGTTCGTCATCTCTATCGGCCTATCAGTCACCATGGGGCTGATGAAATTCGTGAACCTCGCGCATGGCGCTTTTGCGATGCTGGGCGGCTATATCGCCTCTTATGCGACGCAATCGTTGGGGTGGCATTTCGGCTTTGCCCTGCTGGCGGCGGTCGCGCTGTGCATGATCCTCGCCGTGCCGCTCGAGCGTTTTCTCTATCGCCGCTTTTACGGCGCGTCCGAACTGCGTCAGGTGCTGATGACCATTGGCCTGACGTTCATGATGATCGGCATCGCCAACTGGCTGATGGGGCCGACGCTGAAAACAATCGCCCTGCCCCCCAGCCTGCAAGGCCCGGTCGATATCGGCTTTCGCAGCTTTCCCGCGCATAAGATTTTCGCCGCCGCCGTGGGGCTGATCACCGCGCTTGGCCTGTGGCTGCTGATCGAGCGTACGTTTTTTGGCGTGAAACTGCGCGCCGCCGTCGATGACGCCAAAATGGCCGAGGCGCTCGGCATCCGCACCAAGGCCGTCTATGCGATCAGCTTTGCCCTTGCCATCGGCCTTGCCGCCATGGGCGGTGTGGTCGGTGCGCAACTGCTGCCGATCGAGCCGCAATATGCCCTGCACCATATGGTCACCTTTCTTGTCGTCGTCTGCGTGGGCGGCGCGGGGTCTATTGGCGGGGCGCTGGCGGCCTGCCTGATCCTTGGCATGGTGAAAACCACCGGGGCTTATCTCTGGCCGGAATTTGGCAATTTCTTTTTCTACCTCGCGGTCATCGCCATCGTGTCGATGCTGCCGAACGGTCTGATGGGGCGCGCGAAATGAACACAATTTCCCTGTGGCGGCGCGGCTTTAAGGGCGATCTGATCACCATCGCGGTGATGGTGACGCTGGCCGTGATCTGCTTTCACTTCATGCCCTCGAACCTGTCGTTCTTTACCCGCATCATCGCCATCATGCTGCTGGTGCTGGCGATTGATCTGGTCACCGGCTTTACCGGCATCGCAACGCTGGGCCATGCCGCGCTTTATGGCGCGGGCGCCTATGCCGCCGGGATTGCCGCTGCAAAATTCGGTATCAATGATCCCGTCCTGATGCTGCTGGTCGGTATTGTGGCGGGCGCGCTGATGGGCCTCTTGTCCAGCCTTGTCATCTTGCGCGGTCATGGCCTCAGCCAATTGGTGCTGTCGATCGCTGTGGTGCAACTCGCGCGCGAGGCGGCGAACCGCTTTTCCACTTGGACAGGCGGCAGTGACGGCCTTGCCGGTATTTCCCCCGCGCCGCTGTTCGGGATGTGGCGGTTCGATCTGTGGGGTCGCACATCCTATTGGCTGGCCGTCGCGCTGCTGATCGTCACGTTCATTACTCTGCGCCAGATCATCCGCTCGCCCTTTGGCAAGCTGTGCCAAGCCATCCGCCAAGACCCGGTGCGGGTGCGCGCCATGGGCGCCCCCGTCTATCTGACGCAAGTAAAAATGTATGTCATCTCGGGCGCGGTCGCGGGCCTTGGCGGCGCGCTTTCGGCGGTTGCGACCAAGGTCGTCGGCCTCGACAGCCTGTCGTTTGAACTCTCGGCCGAGGCTGTCGTCATGCTGGTGCTGGGCGGCACCGCCAATCTGTATGGCGCGCTGATCGGCTCGGCCGTGTTCATGTGGTTCGAACATACGATGTCGACCATCAATCCCTATCACTGGCTAACGATTGTCGGCGCATTACTGGTCGCCATCGTCCTGTTCGCGCCGCGCGGCCTGACCGGCCTTGCCGAAAGCCTGTGGGCGCGCCTGATGAAAGGGGCCTTCAAATGAGCATTCTCGAGGTTCGCAACCTGTCCAAGGCCTTTGGCGGACTGCAGGTGACAGATGATGTCTCGCTGACCCTGAACCCCGGTGATCGCGTCGCGCTGATCGGGCCGAATGGGGCGGGTAAGACCACTTTCGTCAATCTGGTCACCGGGCATCTGAAACCGAACGCGGGCCAAGTGCTGATCGACGGGCAGGATATGACGCGCGCCAGCCCCACCGCCCGCGTCCATGCGGGCCTCGTGCGCAGCTTTCAGGTCACGCGCCTCTTTCCCGATATGACGCCCGAGGAACATGTCGCCCTTGCGATCCTGCAACGCATGGGCCGCGCCGAACGCATCTTTGCCGATTACCGCGCCATGCCCGATGTGATGGACGAGGTGTTTGATATCCTGCAGCTTTTGCAGCTATCGCCGCTGGCCCGCACAGCGGTGCGCGACATCGCTTACGGCCAACAGCGCCTGCTGGAAATTGCCCTCGCCATGGCGCTGCGCCCCCGCGTGCTGCTGCTGGACGAGCCTGCCGCCGGCGTTCCCGCCTCGGATACCGTGCTGATTGAAAAGGCGCTTGATCAGTTACCGCCCGCGCTTGCGGTGCTGATGATCGAGCATGACATGGATTTCGTCTTTCGCTTTGCCCGCCGCGTTGTGGTCTTGGCCGCTGGCCGCCTGATCTTTGACGGCACCCCGGCCGAGGTCGCCGCCGACCCGCAGGTGCGCGAAGCCTACCTAGGAAGCTACGCAGAATGAGCGCCGCAAGCCTGAATATCACCGGCCTCACCGCCGGTTACAGCCAGACCCGCATTCTGGAAGGGATCGACCTGTCGGTGCCAGCGGGCGGAAAGATCGCGATTTTGGGGCGCAACGGCATGGGTAAGACCACGCTTTTCGCCACAATCGCGGGACAGACGCGCCGGCACGCAGGTCAGATCATGATGGACGACACGGATCTGACCGCGCTGGATGGCGCGGCGCGTGCGCGCGCGGGCCTTGGCCTTGTGCCGCAGAACCGCGCCATTTTCCGGTCGCTGACCGTCGAGGAAAATCTGGCCACCGGTCTGAAAGATCGCCCCCGCAGCGCGATTGACGAGGCCTATGCCCTGTTCCCGCGCCTCGCCGAGCGTCGCCGCAATATGGGCGGGCAGCTTTCTGGCGGCGAGCAGCAAATGCTGACCACCGCCCGCACCATCCTTGGCCAGCCGCGGCTGCTGATGCTGGACGAGCCGCTCGAAGGGCTGGCCCCCGTCATCTGCGACGCGCTGATGGAGGCGTTCACCCAGCTTGCCGCCAGCGGCCAGATGACCATCCTGCTGGTCGAACAGCGCCTGAAAGCCGCCTTTGATTTTGCGGATCATATTGTCATTTTGGAACGTGGTCAGGTCGCATGGCAGGGCACATCGGATGCGTTGCAATCCGACCCCGCCACGGTCGAGCGCCTGCTGGGTGTGGGGCATTAGCCCCACCCCGCATCAAAACGCGCCGGTGTAGTTTTCCGCCAGACTTTGCTGCGCCGCCCGCGATCCGGCCAGATAATCGAATTCCGCCCGTTGGATGCGCCGCCCGAAATCGCCGCCATCTGGAAAGACATGCAGCAGATTGGTCATCCACCAACTGAACCGCTCGGCCTTCCATATCCGCCGCAGCACGCGCGAAGAATAGGCGTCGATCCCCGCATCCGACCGCTCTACCAGCGCCTCGATCAGCGCATCGCCCAGCATTTCGACATCGCTCATGGCAAGGTTCAAGCCCTTCGCCCCGGTTGGCGGCACGATATGCGCCGCATCCCCCGCCAGAAACAATCGCCCGAACCGCAAGGGCTCGGCCACGAAACTGCGCAGCGGCGCGATGGATTTTTCAATCGCCGCGCCGGTCTGCACCGCTGCTGCGACCTTGGGGCTCAGGCGCGCGCGCAGCTCGTCCCAAAAGCGATCATCAGACCAATCCGCCAGCTTTTCATCCGCGCCGACCTGCACATAATAGCGGCTTCGGCTGGGCGAGCGCTGCGAACACAGGGCAAAGCCGCGTGCATGATGGGCATAGACCAACTCATCCGCAGCGGGCGGCTGATCGACCAAAACCCCAAGCCAGCCAAAGGGATAGACCCGCTGGAATTCCGTGATCGCCCCTGCGGGAACCGAGGCGCGGCTAACCCCATGAAACCCGTCGCAGCCCGCAATGAAATCGCAGTCGATCCGCTGTTCCACGCCGTCCTTGCGATAGGTTACATAGGGGGCCGCGCCGCCAAAATCATGCAGCGCCACATCTTCGGCGCCGTAAATCGTCGGGGCCTGGCGCAGCGCCATCAGATCGCGCGTCACCTCGGTCTGGCCATAGACCATGACCTGCCGCCCGACCAGTTCGGCAAAATCAATCCGCAGCGCATCGCCGTCGAATTCAAAACTTGCGCCCGCGTGCAGATGCCCCTCGGCATCCATCCGCCCGCCCGCGCCGACACGGCGCAAAAGGTCCACCGACCCCTGCTCGAGCACGCCTGCGCGAATGCGGCCCAACACGTATTCGGGGCTGCGCTGTTCCAAAATCACCGCATCGACGCCCGCAATCTCCAGCAGCCGCCCCAGCATCAATCCCGCCGGCCCCGCGCCAATAATCACCACCTGATGTCGCATGATGCCCTCCTCTCTCCCGCCGCGATTTTGCGCGGCCGCGCGCGTGCAGGGAATGGACGGAGCGCGCATAATATTGGATAATCCGACCATGGATCAGATTCCCTCCTATGCGCTGTATGGCGAGGCGACCCAGCGCCCCGAATGGTTCCATGCCGAGACGATCCCCGCCCGTTCGCGCAGGCATGGGTTCACCATCGCGCCGCATCGGCATAGCCATTTATTTCAGGTGCTTATCCTGACAGCGGGTCGCGCAGATATGGTGCTGGATGGCGAGACGCATCAGCTACATGCGCCCGCTGTGGCCGTGCTGCCTGCGCTATCCGTGCACGGCTATACGTTCAGCCGCGACGTCGATGGCCATGTCCTCAGCCTGCTGACCAGCGCCTTGCCCCGCGATATCCTGCCCGCGGCGGCGGTGCTGCGCGATGCCGCCGTTATCGCCGCCGCGCATGATTTGATGCATGAACCCGCCGACCCCTATGCCCAGCAGGCCCGCGCGACGCTGCTGCTCATCGCGATCAACCGCGCGACGCAAACGCCGCCTGCGCCGGGCACGCATCTGAGTGCTTTTCGCGTCCTGATCGAGCAGCATTTTCGCACGCCCCGTCCGATCAAAACCTATGCCAGCGCGCTGGGGATCAGCCAAACCCACCTTGCGCGCCTGACGCGTGCGGGCACTGGCCAATCACCGCTTGAGATGATCGAGCAGCGTATCGCGCTGGAAATCAAGCGTAATTTGCTGTTCACCAACCGCAGTATGAAACAAATTGCAGCCGATCTGGGCTATGACGACCCTGCCTATTTCTCGCGCGTGGCTGCGCGGCTTTTGGGGCAATCGGCGCGCGCCTATCGCGCGAATTCCGTCATCCGCGCAACTGCGCCGCCGCCGCCCGCACCGCCTGCATGAACAATTGCGCCTCGAAATTGGGCAGCGCATCGGTGCGTGTTGTAAAGCCGACCGGCCCCATCGTATCGACCATATCGGCAGGCAGCGCCGCCAGCGTTCCGGCGGCCAGATCGCGTTTCACCACCCCTTCCGAGATCAACCAGATCGCATCCGATTGCATCACATAGGCGCGGCCAAAGGCATTTGAAATCGTCTCGATCTCGTCGCGCGGTTCGGTCACGCCATTCGCCATCAGCATCTGATCGACCAAGCGCCGGATCAGCGAATCCGGCGTTGGCAGCATCAGCTGATAGGGCTCGATCATCGCGATCTCGAACCCCTGCTCTGCCAGCAGCGGATGACCGGGGCGCACCGCCATCACGACCTGTTCGAAATAGAGATGTTCGAATGACAGGCCCAGCATCTGCGCGGGCCGCGCCATGCGTCCGATCATCAGATCCGCATCCCCCGTGCGGAGCAGCCCCAGCAGGTAATCATTCGGGCCGGTCAGGATTCGCATCCGAAGGCCCGGATGCGCCGCCCCCAGCGCCTTGACCGTCTCGGGCAGGATCTGCGCCGAAACAGTCGGCAGCGCGCCAATGCGCAGGATCGGGCGCTGCACCTCGTGCTGCGCCGCCGCGATCCCTTGGCGCAGCGCCGCGATACTGGTCGCGGCATAGCCATAGAACACCTCGCCAAACGGGCTGAGGGTCAGCCTGCGCCTTGTCCGATCGAACAGCGCCTGGCTCAGGATATCCTCTAACTCTTTGATCGTTTTGGAGACGGCGGGCTGGCTGATGTTCAGAAAATCGGCAGCCTTGCCGACAGATCGCAGCCGCGCCACCTCCCAAAAGCAGGTCAGATGCCGCAGCTTGATGCGTTGATCGATGACGCGCGGCGCCATCAGCCGTGCGCCTCATCCGCAAAGGCGCGCGCCTCGGCGGGGGCCTCGCCCAGCCCCAGATCGGCCTGCAAGCCCGGGAAATCCCGCGCCATCAGATCGGCCAAAGGCACGCCAGACTGCACGACTTCGGCACAAAGCGCCTTGACCTTGGCCTGCGCCGCGGGCCGTGGCATCTGGCGGGCCAGCGCGAAACTATAACTTTCCGCCGCGATCAACCCGCCGCCCGACAGCATATTGCGCGCCATCGCCGCAGCATCGGGCCGCAGGCCGCGCGCCAAATCCTCGGCCAGCGCCAGTGCGCGCGCGGCTGCGATCACGATCTGCGGCAGCACCATCCATTCGGTGAACCACGCCGCCCCGTCGCGCTGCTGGCGGTGCAGCCCCGCGCCCTGGAACGCGCCACCCACCGCCACGCTATAGCGCGCCAGCGCCACCAGCACGGATGGCCCCACCGGATTTTGCTTTTGCGGCATGGTAGAGCTGCCGCCCGCGCCCGCCAGCACGACCTCGTCCACGCCCGATTGGGTCAGCAGGATCAGATCCTCGCCCATTTTACCAAGGCTGACGAGCAGCCCGACCAGCGCATCCATCAACGCGCCCTGCCCGTCGCGCTCGGTATGCCAACTGACGCCCGGATCGCTCAGGCCAAGGCGCGCGGCCAGCCCCGCCCGCACCGCAGGCCCCTGCCCCTCCATCGCAGACAGCGTTCCCGCCGCGCCGCCCAGCGACACCACCGCCACATCCGCCGCCGCAATCCGCGCGCGGTGCCGCAGCACGGGCCGCCCCCAACTGGCGATCAACGCGCCGAAACTGGTGGGCGTCGCGAATTGCCCATAGGTGCGCGCGGCCATCGGCAAATCGGCATGATCCGCCGCCAAAGCGCCCAGCCGCCCGATCAGGCTGCCAAGCCGTGCGTCGATAATCGCGACCGCCCGCCGCAACCGCAGCGCAAGGCCGGTGTCCATGATATCCTGCGATGTCGCGCCCCAATGGATATATTGCGCATGTTCCGGCGCCTCCATCGCCTTGCGAAAGGCCGCGACCAGCGCAGGTACCGGCACGCCATTCACCGCCGTCTCGCGCGCAAATCCGCTGGGGTCGATCTGCACCTCGCGCGACGCGCGGGTGATGAACAGCGCCGAATCCAGCGGGATCAGCCCGAGTTCCCCCTGCACCTCGGCCAAGGCCCCTTCGACCAGCAGCATCGCCCGCACAACGGCGCTGTCGGAAAACAGCGCCTCGACCTCGGCGTCGCCGAACAGGCCCCGATAGATGGCGGAATCGAAAATGGATGCGGGCATAGAGTCCTCCTTGTTACATGTCAAAGAAGACGGTTTCGCCCTCACCTTGCAAGCGGAAGTCGATCTGATACTGCCCATTCCCTTGGTGCCGCGCCAGCAGCGTCGCGACACGTTCGCGATGCTCGATCCGCCCCAGCACGGGACAGGCCTCGTTCGCATCCGCCTCGTCATCGAAATAGATGCGCGTCTGCAACCCAAGGTTCACGCCCCGCGCCACCAGCCAGACCGCGATATGGGGCGCCATCAGCCGCCCATCGGGATAGGGCACGCGCCCCGGTTTCACCGTATCAATCCGCCAGATGCCAGTGTCGAAATCAGCCGCCACCCGCGCCCAGCCGGTCACGCCCGGATCTGCGGGCCCGCGCGGATCATTGACCGGATAGATCCCCGCCGCGTCCGCCTGCCAGGTCTCGAACAAAGCATCGCGCAGCACCATCCCCGCGCCGTCGATCACGCGGCCGGTGATGGAAATCCGCTGCCCCTTGGCCGCGTCAGTCACTGGCGCGCGTCCCAAATCCTCGGGGTAGATCCCCGGGATGCCCAAAGCATTCGGCACCAGACCGATATGCACATAGGGGCCAGCGGTCTGCGAGGGCGTTTCCTTTAGATAATCCAGGCGCTGCATCACAGCCCCTCCTTGCGGTTCTCGAAATAGGACTGCCGCCGTCCGCGCAGCACGATATCGAATTTATAGGCGAGGCAATCCATCGGAATGGCGCGGTTCATATCCAGCGGCGCAACCAGCACATCGATCGCCTTTTGCTGGCCAATCGTCTGCACAATGGGGCAGCGCGCAATCAGGGGATCGCCCTCGAAATAATTCTGCGTGATCAGCCGCTGACCAAAGCCCGATCCGAACACCGACAGGTGGATATGCATCGGGCGCCAGTCGTTCACGCGGTTCGGCCAAGGATAGGCCCCGGGGCGGACGGTCAAAAATTCATAACCGCCGCTCGCATCCGTCAATGTACGCCCGCAGCCGCCGAAATTCGGATCAAGCGGTGCCAGATAGCCGTCTTTCTTGTGCCGATAGCGCCCGCCCGCATTGGCTTGCCAGATCTCGACCAGCACACCGGGCACGCCGCGCCCGTTCTCGTCCAGCACACGGCCATGCAGGATGATCCGCTCGCCAATCGCAGGCTGGCCGGTGAAATTCATAATCAGGTTGTTATCCAACTCGCCGATCATCGCCTGCCCGAACGCGGGCCCCGTCTCTTCGCTCAGCGTCGAGCCAAGCGACACCAGCGGCCGGAACGGCGCCCGCGTCATCGAGGTTTTATACCCCGGCGTATAGGCCGCCGGATGCCAATCGCGATCGCGAAAATAAAGCGGGCCCTGATCGGTGGTGGTCATGGCGCTGTCTCCTCCCAAAGATGGCTGCCGCCGCTATTTAGCGCTCGGAATTTGCGATGTGTCGATGCCCAATTCGGTGAACACCTCTTTGGCGATCTTGAACGCATGGTTCGCGCGCGGCACACCGGCGTAAACCGCGACATGCAGCAGCGCCTCGACCACATCGGCGGGGGATGCGCCCGTGTTCACCGTCGCGCGCAAGTGCAGCGACAACTCCTCGTAATTGCCAAGCCCCGCCAGCAGCGCGATGGTCATCATCGACCGCTCGCGCGCGGGGATGGTGCCGCGCGACCACAGATTGCCCCAGGCGGTTTCCGTGATCATCACCTGGAACGGCTGATCGAATGGCGTCGCATGCTGGGTGGCGCGATCCACATGCGCATCGCCCAAAATCTTGCGGCGCGTCGCAATACCTGCCGCGAAACGATCCGTCATTTCAATACGTCCTTCAAAAACGGCGCAATGATCGCGACCATACCCGCAGCATCCTCGGCCGGGGGCAAATGACCGACACCGGCCATATTATGCAGGCGCGCCCCCGCAATCCGCGCGGCACTCGCCGCAACCAGATCGGGCGGCGACGCGCCATCCTTTTCCCCCGCGATGACCACGGCTGGCAGGTCGATCTCGGCGGCCTGTCCGGTCAGATCGGCAGCGGCCAGCGCGCGGCAGGCGACGATATAGCCATCCGCGCGCGTCGACAGCAGCATATTGCGCCACAGGGGCAGCGTCGCGCGCGCGCGAAACGCCGGCGCGAACCAGCGCTCCATCACCTGATCGGCGATACTGGCAAGGCCGCCCGCCTCGACCGCCGCGATACGGGCCGCCCAAGCATCGGCACTGCCCATTTTTGTCGCTGTATTCGACAGCACAATGCCCGCCAGCATCGCGGGCCGCTTGACCGCCAATTCCTGCGCGATCATGCCGCCGATCGACAGGCCGACCAACACCACCGGCGCGGATGCGACGGTCGCAATCAGCGCCGCGACATCCTCGGCCAGCGCGCTGATCGAGACCTCAGCCGCCAGATCCGACAGCCCATGCCCCGGCAGATCGAACCGCACACAGCGAAAGCCGGGCAGGCGTGCCACCACGCCGTCCCAAAGCCGCAGATCCGTGCCCAGCGAATTGGCGAAAACCACCACTGGCCCATCCGCTGGCCCGTCGATGCGGTAATGCATGGCCCCCCAAGGCCGCGCCAGAACCTGCATGATCACCCCTCCCGTTTGCCCAAGATGTGCCATGCGGGCGCGGGATAGGAAAATGGTATCTCCTGAGAGTTACATAACCGGCAGGTAATGGATCAAACGCGCTCAAGCGCGATGGCGATCCCCTGCCCGACCCCGATGCACATCATGGATAGGGCATAACGCGCAGCTCCGCCTTGCAGTTCCAGCGCCGCCGTACCGGTGATCCGCGCGCCCGACATGCCGAGCGGGTGCCCCAGCGCAATCGCGCCGCCATTGGGGTTCACGCGCGGATCATCATCCGCAATCCCCAGATCGCGCAAAGTGGCCAGGCCCTGCGCTGCAAAAGCCTCGTTCAACTCGATCACCCCGAAATCATCGGCGCTCAAACCCAGCCGCGCCATCAGCTTTTTCGCCGCAGGCGCGGGGCCGAACCCCATGATGCGCGGCAGAACGCCCGCCACCGCGCCCCCCATCACTCGCGCAATCGGGGTGAGGCCATGTTTTGCCGCCGCCTCGGCACTCGCCAAAATCAGCGCCGCCGCCCCGTCATTGACGCCCGAAGCATTGCCCGCCGTCACCGAGCCGCCCGCAAATATCGGTCGCAGCCCCGCCAAAGCCTCGGGCGATGTCGCGCGCGGATGCTCGTCTTGGCTTACCACCTTCGGGTCGCCCTTGCGCTGCGGGATCACCACTGCGGTGATCTCGCGCGCCAGCCGCCCATCGCCTTGCGCCCGCGCCGCATTTGCCTGCGAGCGCAGCGCCATTGCATCTTGATCGGCGCGGGAAATACCGAAATCATCCGCCACATTCTGGCCGGTCTGCGGCATGCTATCGACGCCATACGCCTTTTCCATCGCCGGGTTCACAAACCGCCAGCCAATGGTGGTGTCATGGATTTCAGCGGCGCGCGAAAAGGCGGTTTCGGCCTTTGGCATCACGAAAGGCGCGCGCGACATGCTCTCCACGCCGCCCGCGATCATCAGATCGGCCTCGCCCGCCGCAATGGCGCGCGACGCGGCAATGACCGCATCCATGCCCGATCCGCACAGGCGATTGATCGTCGTCCCCGTGACCTCAACCGGCAACCCCGCCAGCAGCAGCGACATCCGCGCCACATTGCGGTTATCCTCGCCCGCCTGATTGGCACAGCCAAAGATCACATCATCGACCGCCGCCCAATCGACACCGGGGTTGCGCGCCATCAGCGCCCGCAGCGGCACCGCGCCCAAGTCATCGGGCCGCACCATCGCCAGCGCACCGCCAAAACGCCCGATCGGCGTACGGATGTAGTCGCAAATATAAACGTCACGCATGGCTCAAACCTCTGGCACAATCAGATCGGCAACTTCGCCCACGACATGCAAAGTCGCGCCGGTCACCGCCTGCAATTCATCAAACGACATCCCCGCCAGCTTCTCGCGCAGCACGAACCGCCCGCCCTCGATATCAATCACCGCAAGCGAGGTATAAACCCGCGTCACGCACCCTACCCCGGTCAGCGGCAGCGCGCAGCGTTCCAGCAGTTTCGGCCGCCCGTCCTTGGTCACGTGATCGGTGATCACCGCGACGCGTTTGGCGCCATGTACCAGATCCATCGCGCCGCCGACCGCTGGCACACCCTTTGGCCCGGTCGACCAATTCGCCAGATCGCCATTTTCCGCGACCTCATAAGCCCCCAGAATCGCCACATCCAAATGCCCGCCGCGCACCATCGCGAAACTATCGGCATGATGGAAAAACGCAGCACCCGGGTTCAGCGTCACCGCACGCTTGCCCGCATTGATCAGATCCCAATCCTCGGCCCCCGCTGCCGGGCTTTCGCCAAAATTCAGGATGCCATTCTCGGTATGGAAAATCGCCTGACGGCCCGCAGGCTGGAACTGCGCCACCTTTTCGGGGAATCCGATGCCAAGGTTCACATAAGACCCGTCTTCGATATCCTGCGCCGCGCGCCACGCGATCTGGTTGTTCGACAGCTTCATCTCAGGCCTCCAGCGGATAGGCGGCATTCGCCCGGTTCAAGTCTTCTTCCTGCGCAGGGTTCGCGACCTGCACCACGCGCTGCACGAAAATGCCGGGCGTGACGACGGCCTCGGGGTCGATCTGGCCTGCGGGCACCACGGCGCGCGCCTGCACAATGGCAACCCGCGCCGCCGTGCACATGATCGGCCCGAAATTGCGCGACGTGGCGCGATAGGTCAGGTTGCCCTGCACATCCGCGACCTCGGCCTTGATCAGCGCGTAATCCGCGCGCAGCCAGCGTTCCTGCACATATGCGCGCCCCTCGAACTCCGCCGTCGGCTTGCCTGCGGCAAGGTCGGTGCCAAAGCTGGTCGGCGTGTAAAACGCCGGAATTCCCGCGCCGCCCGCGCGGATACGCTCGGCCAAAGTGCCCTGCGGCACCAGCTCCAGCTCAATCTCTCCGGCCAGATATTTCGTCGTGAACACCACAGGATCGGCGGATCGCGGGAACGAGCAGATCAGCTTTTTGACCATGCCCGCCTCGATCAAGGCGGCAAGGCCGACATGGCCGTTACCGGCATTGTTATTCACCACCGTCAAATCCACTGGCGCGCCGGTGGCGTGAAAACGGTCAATCAGCGCATGGATCAGCTCGATCGGCGCCCCCGCGCCGCCAAAGCCGCCAATCATCACCACCGCACCGCTTTCGATCCCTGCCACCGCAGCGGCCAGATCCGAAACCTGCTTATCCATCACGATCCTCCCCATTTGCCGCCATCCATAGCCAAGCGGCCCCCTTTGCGGCAAAGCATTTGTGCGTTATACGTGATTTGTTCACTATACGCACAGGATCACCATGCGCGACACGATGGGCAGCCTCGCCAAAGGACTAACCGTGATCGAGGCCTTCAGCGCCGATCACCCCCGCCTCTCGATCACCGAGGCCGCAGCCCGCACCGGCCTTGACCGCGCCACCGCCCGGCGCTGCCTGCTGACGCTGGTCGAAAGCGGTTATGCGACGCATGACGGCAAATTCTTTACCCTGACCCCGCGCGTGCTGCGCCTTGGTGTCGCATGTCTGGCAACGATGCCGCTGCCGCAGATCGTGCAGCCCTATCTGGACCGGATGACTGATGCGATTGGCGAAAGCTCATCCGTCTCGATCCTTGACGGCGCGGACATCGTCTATATCGCCCGCGCCTCGACCCAGAAAGTCATGTCTATCGCGCTGATGCCCGGCTCGCGCCTGCCCGCCTATTGCACGTCGATGGGGCGGGTGCTGCTGGCCGCGCTGCCCGCAGATCAACGCCCGCCATTGACTGACTTACCGGCCCGCACGCCTTATACACTGACCGATCCTGCCGCTTTGACCGCGGTGCTGGCACAGGTGCGCGCCGCAGGCTATGCCACCATCGACCAAGAGGTCGAGATCGGCCTGCGGTCCATCGCCCTGCCGCTGATGAATGGGCATGGCCGTGTCGTTGCTGCCGTCAATATCGGCACAGCCGCCAGCCGTACGACGATGGCTGATCTGACCACCCGCCTGCTGCCCGCGCTCGGCGCCCTTCAGACCGAGCTGCGCGGCCTCATCAAATAACCAGCCACAATCAAGGGTTGCATCCGCGCGCGGCATTCATTAGCGCTGCGTTTTCACGGGCGATGCTTACCCGTTAAAAAGGCCCAAATGATGCAAAATCCTGTCCTCGCCGTCGATTTTGGCACGTCGAACACCGCCGCAGCCGTCTATTCCGGCGGCGCGCCCCGGCGCATCCCGCTTGAGGAGGGGGCCGATACCCTGCCGACAGCGGTGTTCTTTCCGGTCAATGGCGGGCCGATGCTGATCGGATCAGAAGCGACGCGCGCGCTGATCGACGGGCACGAAGGCCGCTTTATGCGCGCGCTGAAATCCATTTTGGGCACCGCGCTGTTCCATGAGCAGCGGCTGATCGGCGGCAAGCGCCGCACCCTCGCCAATATCGTCACCGATTTCCTGATCGCCCTGCGCCAGCGGGCCGAGGCGCGCACTGGCCTGACCTTTACCGCCGTGCTCTCGGGCCGCCCCGTGCATTTTCATTCAGCCGATCCGCTGCGGGATGCGCGCGCCGAAGATGACCTGCGCGCCTGCTATCACGCCGCCGGTTTCACGCAGGTTGATTTCCTCAATGAACCCGAGGCTGCCGCCCATGCGGCGCCCGAGGCCGAGGGCCTTGGCCTGATCGTCGATATCGGCGGCGGCACCTCGGACTTCACGGTCTTTCGCCGCAACGGCGCGCAGATTGAAACGCTGGCCAGCCACGGCATTCGTCTGGGCGGCACGGATTTCGACCAATCCGTCTCGCTGGCGCATGTCATGCCGCTGCTGGGGATGGGCGGCACCTTGAAGCGCGACTTTGGCCCCGGACTTTTGCCCGTGCCGCAGGCGATCTATGTCGAACTGGCCACCTGGGCCAAGATCCCCTTCCTCTATACGCCCGAAACCCGCCGCGCGATTGCCGATATGCAGCGCCACGCCAGCAACCCCGCCGCCATGGCTCATCTGGCGACCGTCATTCAGGACGAGCTGGGCCATAGCACTGCCTTTGCGGTCGAGCGCGGCAAGATCGACGCCAATGATGGCCGCGACGGCCGCATCGCCCTTGGCTTTATCGCGCGCGGCCTGACCGCAGGCGTCACCCCCGGCAGCCTGCATGTCGCGCTCTCGGATTACGCGCCCCGTATGCAGGCGGCGATGGAAGAAACCCTCGCCCGCGCCGCGGTCAGCGCCGATCAGATCGACCATATCGTCTATGTGGGCGGCTCAAGCCTGATGGGTATCGTCACCCAAAGCGCCAGCGCGATCGCGCCTGCGGCCCGCGCGCTGCGGGCCGAGGCCTTTACCGCCGTTGTCGACGGCCTTGCCATCGCCAGTGCAAAGGCCGCCTAGGCGTTCACATCCACCACGGTGCGGCCCTGCACGCGGCCTTGCAAGACAGCGGCCGCGGTATCGCGCACCTCATTGAGGCCAATGACGGACACAGCCCTGCCCAGCTTGGCAAGATCCAAATCCCGCGCCAGCCGCGCCCAGGCGGTCTGCCGCACCGCTTTGGGCGCATTGACGGAATCGATCCCCGACAGGGTGATATTGCGCAAGATGAACGGTGCGACGCTGCCGGGCAGGTCCAAACCTTGGGCCAAACCGCAGGCCGTCACCACGCCGCGATAGGCGGTCTGCGCCAGCACATTCGCCAGCGTATGGCTGCCGACGCTATCGACCGCGCCCGCCCAGCGTTCGGGGCCAATCGGCGCGCCGGGGCTGGAAAGCTCTGCCCGATCAATGACATCCGCCGCCCCCAGCGCGCGCAGATAATCGCCCTGATCGACCCGCCCGGTCGAGGCGATCACCCGATACCCAAGGCCGGACAGCAGCGCGATGGCCACCGATCCCACGCCGCCATTCGCGCCGGTTACCAAAATATCGCCGCGATCCGGCGTCAGCCCGCCATGTTCCAACGCCAGGACCGACAGCATCGCCGTATAGCCCGCCGTGCCGATCCCCATCGCGTCAAAGGTGGAAATGCTATCGGGCAGCTTCACCAGCCACTCGCTCGGCACCCGCGCCACCTGCGCATAACCGCCGTGATGCGTCTGGCTCAGACCCCAACCGTTCAGCACCACGCGATCCCCGATCTGGAAATCGGCGCTGCCCGAGGCCTCGACCACGCCCGCAAAATCAATGCTCGCGATCAGAGGAAAGCGCTGGATAATCCGCCCGCCCCCCAGCGCCAGCGCGTCTTTGTAATTCACCGTCGAATAGTCGATCCGCACGGTGACATCACCCGCCATCAGATCGTCCGCGTCAAAATCCACGACCGCAGCGTGATCGGCGGCTGTCGCAAGCAAAGCTTTGAATTGCATTCCCGTCTCCTTAATCTGCGGCAGCATAGCGCGGCGCGGGCGTGATGTTGCCCACATCTTGTAACAGCGCGATGCGCGCGCCCTCGAACGCGGTCCAGCGATCCAGATCATGCAGATGCGGGATGCTCACCGCCTCGCGCGCGTCAAACCCGGCCAGCGCGGCATCGACCAGATCATCCACCGCCATCATCGGCGGCAAATGCGCGGGATCAGCACCCGCCCAGATATCGGTGCGCGTCGCCGCAGGCAGCACGGCCTGCACATAAACGCCACTGCCTTGCAGACTGACCTGCAGCGCCTGCGAAAACGACAGCACAAAACCTTTGGTCGCGCCATAAACCGCCATGCCAAATTCCGGCGACATCCCGACGACCGAGCCGATATTGATCACCGCCCCCTGCCCCGCTGCCTTTAGCCGTGGCAAGATCGCATGGGTCAGCCGCATCAGGCTGATCGTGTTCAGATTGACCAGATCGGTTGCGACATCAATGTCTTGGTCGGTGAAGGCGCCCGCAATGCTGGCGCCCGCGTTATTCACCAAAATGCCGATCTGCGCGTCTTGGCGCAGCTTTGCCTCGACCGCGATCTGCCCCTCGGGCACGGCCAGGTCGGCGACCAACACCTCGACCGCGACACCGGCCTCTGCCCGCAACCGCGCCGCCAGATCCGCCAGTTTCCCCGCAGATCGCGCCACCAGCACCAGATCATGGCCGCGATGGGCAAAGCGATCCGCATAGGTCGCCCCAATACCGCTCGAGGCTCCGGTAATCAAAACTTTAGGCAAGCTCATGTTCATCTCACGCCTTGTGATTATCCATTATAGATTATGATCGTAATCAATAATGTCAACCACGGCGCGATTATTCCTCCAGCAGCGCCGCGATATTCTGCGCAAGGATCTGATCGGACAAAGCCCCCTGCCCCGCCGCGCGCGCCAGCACCAGCGCGCCGACCATCTGCGCCAAAACGGCGGCGGCGCGGGCTGGATCACCCAGCACTGCGGTCAAACCGTCCAAGTAATCCTGAACGCCGGCCTCTGCCGCCGCCTGCAACCCCGCACCGTGCCGCCCCGATTCCGCCGCCAGCGCCGCTAATGCGCAGCCCTCGCCCGGCGCATCGCGATGGGCTGGTGACAGATACATCCGCACGATCTGCGCAAACCGCGCGGGGTCATCGGGCGCGGCGGCAGCCAACCGCGCCCGGCTCTGCGCCACCGCCGCGCCCATCGCCTCGGCGATCAGCTCTTCCTTTGCGGTGAACTGCTTATAGAACCCGCCATGGGTCATCCCCGCCGCCTGCATCAGACTGCTGACGCCAACGCCGTCAAAGCCCTTTTCACGAAACAGCTTTGCCGCCGTTTCCACCACATGCTGCCTGTTTTCTGCCGCCTTCTCGCGTGAGACTTTCATGCCGCCCCCTTAGCGCCCATTCATCATCTATAATAGGCGCGCGCGATTCAGATTTACAGGCTCAATATGCGTGTATATGCACGCTTCATGTCTGATTGTCATTGCACCACCCTGCGCGCCGCGACACGCCGTATCGGCGCACTCTATGATGGGGCGCTTGCGCCCTTTGGCGTCAGCGGCGCGCAATTCGCGCTGCTGCGCCGCGTCCGCGCGCTGGACGGCCCCAGCCTGTCGCAACTGGCGCAGAATCTGGAGCTCGACCGCTCGACCATCAGCCGCAATACCCGCGTCTTGCAACGTGCGGGGCTGCTACAGCTTGGGCCTTGCGCGCATGACAAACGCGAACAAACCGCCACGCTCACCGCCGCAGGCGCCGCCCTGCTGCACGACGCGGCCCCCGTCTGGCAAAGCTGCCAAGATGAAATCGCCACCCGCCTTGGGCCCGCGCGCACGGCGGTGCTGCACGACCTTCTCGACCTTATCTAACCCGCCAAAGGACGCCATATGGCCCATAAACCCTCGCTTTCCCAACGCCTTGCGGCGCGCGGCATTCACTATGGCTGGGTGGTGGCGGCGGCCACTTTCCTGACAATGATGGTCGGTGCCAGCGCCGTCGGCGCGCCCGGCGTGCTGATGCTGCCGCTGCAAGCCGAATTCGGCTGGAGCCTTGCCGATATCTCCGCCGCCTTTGCCCTGCGCCTGATGCTGTTCGGCGCGGTCGGCCCCTTTGCGGCGGCGCTGCTGGCGCGCTTTGGCACCAAACATGTGTCGCTGGTGGCGCTGGCGATGATCAGCGTGGGCGTCGTCGGCTCGTTCTTCATGTCCTCGCTGCTAGAGCTGTTCGTGCTGTGGGGGTTGATCGTCGGTTTTGGCACCGGCCTGACCGCAATGGTTTTGGGCGCGACCGTTGCCACGCGCTGGTTCGCGGCGCGGCGCGGGCTGATCATGGGCCTCCTCAGCGCCAGCGTGGCAACCGGGCAGCTGGTGTTCCTGCCCGCCTTTGCCGCCCTGACCCAAGCCCTCGGCTGGCGCATGGCCCTTGGCCTTTTGCTGGCCATGCTGGCGCTGGCGACGGTGATCGTCCTTACCCTGATGCGCGACGATCCCGCCGATATCGGCTTGCGCCCCTATGGTGCAACGGGCGATGCGCCCACACCCAGCGCCGCGCCGACCGCTTCGCTTGGCGCAACGCTGATGGTGCCCATCCATGTGCTGCGCCAGAACCTGAACAGCGGCACATTTTGGATCCTGTTTGGCACGTTCTTTGTCTGCGGCGCCTCGACCACCGGCCTGATCCAGACCCATATGATCGCCATCTGCGCCGATTTCGGCATCCAACCCGTTGCCGCCGCAGGCGTTCTGGCGGTGATTGGCGGCGCGAATTTCATCGGCACGATCATCTCGGGCTGGCTGACCGACCGCTTTGACAGCCGCTGGCTGCTATTCTGGTATTATGGCCTGCGCGGCCTGTCGCTGATTTACCTGCCCTTCACCGAGTTCGGCATGTACCAGATCCTGCTGTTCGCGGTGTTCTATGGCCTCGATTGGCTGGCGACTGTGCCGCCAACCGTGCGCCTTGCAAATGACCGCTTTGGCCGCGATGCCACGATCATCTTTGGCTGGGTGTTCTTTGGCCACCAACTGGGCGCCGCCATGGCCGCCTGGGGCGCAGGCATCGCGCGTGGGTTTTACGCCAGCTACCTGTCCAGTTTTTATGCAGCGGGATTTATCTGCATCATTGCGGCGGTCTCTGTCTTCTATATCCGCCGGCGCACCCTACCTACATAAAAATTGCATAACAGGATGTTAGCCCGCCCATCATGACACAGCACACCGACATTCTGATCCCCCATAAGACCTGCTGGCGTATCGCGCCGGCGGGTCGTTTTGCTTTCATCGACGACGGCGCCGCCTATTTTGCCGCCGCACGCCAGGCGATGCTGCAGGCCCGCCATTCGATCCTGCTGATCGGCTGGGATTTTGACGCCAACATCACCCTCGACCGCACGCCTGACGGTGCCGAGGACGAAGGCCCCGCCCGCCTTGGCGATTTCATCATCTGGCTGGCCGACCGCACACCGGGGCTGCAGATCCGCCTGCTGCGCTGGGACACCGGCGCCATCAAATCCATGTTGCGCCCCAGCGAGCTTGCGACCGTCATCCGCTGGAAGATGCACCCGCGCAT